>CAZYPS010000012.1:0-31621 GCA_964649445.1 uncultured Thermotogae bacterium
TAAGTCCGTTTCTCATCCCCCAGTTAATGCCGAACGCGGCAGCGGCTCAGGTCTCTATAGAGTTCGGGTTCGGCGGACCTAATTACGGCGCCGTATCTGCCTGTGCGAGTGGCGCCCACGCGATCGGTCAGGCAATTGACGAACTTAGGCTAAATAAAGCCGACATGATGGTTGTAGGGGGAGTAGAAGCTCCCCTGCTGGAGATAGCTTACGCAGGTTTCGACAAGATAAAGGCATTGTCAACGAGAAACGACGAACCGGAAAAAGCTTCCCGACCGTTCGACAGGAATCGAGATGGATTCGTAATGGGTGAAGGTGCCGGGATGCTGATTCTGGAGACGGAGGACAGCCTGGCGGACAGAGGTGTGGAACCTTACGCCGAGATCATGGGGGTTGGCAAGACGGCTGATGCTCATCACGTGACAGCTCCTCGTGAGGATGGAGCCGGGGCGAAGGAAGCCATGGCTCGCGCGTTAGACGAGGCCGGTCTAGAGCCGGAGGCCGTCGATTACGTGAATGCTCACGGAACCAGCACTCAGCTAAATGATAAGATGGAAACGAACGCTATTAAGTCACTTCTGGGCGAAAGGGCTTACGAAATTCCCGTTTCGTCGAACAAATCGCAGTTTGGCCACCTTGTGGGGGCTGCCGGATCCGTCGAGGCGATAAATACTTCCCTGTCGTTGAAAGAAAGTTTTGTACCGCCGACGATAAACTACGAGAACCCTGACAGCGAGTGCGATCTTGATTACGTGCCGAACGAAGGCAGGCAGGAAGATATCCAGGTGGCGCTTTCGAATTCGTTTAGGTTTGCGGGTCAATACGCCTCGGTCCTGATAAGAAAGGTTTGAAAGCAGGGAATGCTCCTGCGTCGCGTTATAAGCCGTACCTTTTTGTTCGATTCGAGTAACCCCCTTCCCCGCTTACCTGGCAACTGATTTAACCTCTAAGTCATAATAGTAGACAAAATCCCAGCAGTCAGGTAAGCGGGGAAGGGGTTCGATAAAACGTGAATCCCCTACTGGATGGTCTATCCCACGAATCGCCGGGGCATGGGAACCCTTCCAGTAGTCCGATCCGTCGACTTTCACCAGCAGGCCGGGCTCTCATGCCCGGCCGACAGGAACTCAGGACTATGCAGCTCGTTATTCGTTTTTTACCTTTAGAATCTCCAGTGCGGGGAGTTCTTTGCCTCTGAGGAAGCCAAGGCAGGCTCCGCCCCCCGTCGAGACGTGATCCATCTCGTCCGCCAGACCAAACTGCTTGATCGCTGCTCCAGTTTCTCCCCCGCCGATAATCCTGTAGCCGGAACTGTCGGCTACCGCCTGTGCGACCTCTTTAGTTCCTGCCTGGAAGGGCTGAAGTTCGAAGCCACCGAGAGGCCCTGCCCAGACCAGCGTTTCTGCTTCTTCGACTTCGTTGCTGTAGTTCTCAATCGTTGCCGGACCTATGTCTATTCCCATCCAGTCGGGCGGTATCTTCGTCGCGTCCACAGTTTTAACCTCTCCGTCGGCACTGAATTCCTTTGATACCTTTGCGTCCACCGGCAGGAGGACTTCGGTATTCCTGTCTTCCTTTACCTTGTCGAGGAATTCTCGTACGTCGTCTACCATCGATTCCTCAATCAGAGAATCGCCAACCAAATGTCCCTGAGCGTGCAGGAAGGTGAATGCCAGAGCTCCGCCGATTAAGAACTTGTCGACTCTTTCTACCATGTCCCAGAGGGCACCGATTTTGCTGGAAGCCTTTTTACCTCCGATGATTGCTACAAATGGGTGATCCGGGTCTTTGACTGCCGGTGTAAGCCCTTCAATTTCCTTTAGAATTAATTTTCCCGCTGCCGAAGGAAGTTTGGTGGCAACGCCGTAGTTCGAGCTGTGCTTTCTGTGGACCATGCCGAATGCGTCGCTGACGAAGAAGTCAGCAAGCTCGCTCAGTTTCTCGACAAATTCCTCGCCTTTCCCTTTTTCGCCGGAATAGAACCGGGTATTTTCCAGGAGGATTATGCTCCCCGATTCCATTTCTTCAACTTCACCTTTTACTTCCGGCCCGATAGTGTCGTCCAGTTTCTTTACGTCGACGTCCACGAGCTCGGATAACCTTTCCCCCACCGGGTCCAGTCTGAGTTCTTCCGTCACTTCGCCACCCGGTCTGCCGAGATGGCTGGTTAAGATAACTTTCGCGTTAGCATCTGTGAGGTAATTGATGGTCGGCAGAGCACTCTTTATTCTGTTGTCGTCTGCTACCTTGCCGTCTTCGAGTGGCACGTTGAAATCAACCCGAACGAGCACTCTCTTGTCTTGAAGTGGTAAATCTTCCATCGTTCTATACTGTGATGTTGGATCTATCATGTTCCCTCCTTTTGTGTGAATTAATTCGCAACTATACTTCCACCGGAAATTGATTGTTCTATAATTAAATTCTTTCCCAGTAAAACCTCTTACTCGGGTCTCCCACAATATATAGTCTGGTTTAACTATCGGCCATTTTTCAAAAAAGTTTCAGAAGAAGTCAGGCCTCTTTGGTTCTCAGACAGAAGCAACTGGAGTTTCCACACTCCAGCGGTTGGTTAAATAACTAGGTCCGGCTAACCGGCAATCGACAGCATAATTTTAACACAACTGCGCCGGTCGGCTCAACGGTTTTTAATTTGGAAAGGAATTGTTGGGCTGGAATCCCCTGGCCGGTCAGTAAGAGTCAAAGTTTTCGGGGATGTTTGTTCAGGCACTGCAGGGGCCCTATAATCTAGGACAGTTCGGTGATAAAACCAACGAGAGGGGACCTTTTAAATGAACAGTAATTATATTTCATTAATTCAATTTTTTCTGGTTCTCTTCCTCGTCCTCGGCCTGGCGAACCTCACCGGGGTTATGGCCGGGGAAGGAATACGGGATACGGATGAGTTTATAGAGAGGCTGGAGGAGGAGTACCCCGAGATCGACGATTTCTCGGCTCGGTTGACTATATCGGGACTCGACCCTCCTTTACGGGTGGAGGTTCAGGCTATTTCCGAGCCTCGAATTCTTCGGGTCGAGTACCTGTCCCCTCCCGAGTTGAAAGGGCAGTTCTTTCTCCTGGAAGAGGACTTCCTCTACCAGTTTATGCCGGCTCAGAACCTGGTAATTAAGAAAGATTTGAATCAATCAAATATACCGGTTGAAGCTGCGAACCTGACCCCGGATTACCTGCTGGAACTGGTGCGGTCCGAGGAGCTGGAAGTCGATCTCGTGAGTAAACCAGGGGAGCTTTATTTTCCCTGGGAGGGGGAAGACGTGCTTGAATTTAAGATGACGGCATCGTGGCTGGAGGGAAAAAATGACTCTAATTCTGATTCCGATGGGGGTTTGACCACGCCCGTCTCGTTTGGTTCCGGAGGAGATAATTACGTTCTGGAAGTCGTTCCGAGAGAAGAAGGTTATCAGTTTGCCCGTCAAATTATTAAATTCAACCCGGATAATTTACTTCCGCGAGAGCTTATCACCTACCTCAAGAACGAGGAAAAGGAGCCGGTCCGGACGGATGTTGACGAGGTGGGGACTAATCTCGGACTCGATCGGGAAGATCTCACTGAATTACCGGAAGACGCAGAAGTTATAGAGGACTAATCTGGGGAGAAGGAGGGTTTTATGTGTGGCATCATCGGTTACCGGGGAGAGAGAGAAGCTCAACCAGTTATCCTGAGTGGTCTTAAGAAACTCGAGTACAGGGGATACGATTCGGCCGGGGTCGCGATAATCGGAGAGGACGGACTGGGAGTGGAGAAAATGGAAGGTAAGATCGCCCGGTTGGAGGATGCCCTGATTAAATCCCCAAAGCAGGGCAACCTCGGAATCGGTCATACGAGGTGGGCAACGCACGGCGAGCCCAATGACGTAAACGCCCATCCCCATCAAGGTTGTACCGATAAATACGGTCTGGTCCATAACGGTATAATTGAGAA
Organism: uncultured Thermotogae bacterium; assembly: GCA_964649445.1. Lineage (GTDB taxonomy): Bacteria > Bipolaricaulota > Bipolaricaulia > M55B111 > M55B111 > JAGXLP01. The sequence continues at coordinate 3,941 of CAZYPS010000012.1, forward strand.
CCATCGGGAACTGCGAAGGAAGCTGGAGGCGAGAGGGCACGAGTTCACTTCCGACACGGATACGGAAGTGCTTATTCATTTGATAGAAGAACAGGAGGGCTCGCTGGAAGAGAAAGTTAGGTCAACCCTGGCTGATGACGTTCAAGGTTCTTTTGCAATCGGAGTTGTGAGTAACGAGGAGCCTGACAAGATAGTTGGTGCTCGGAAGGGTAGCCCTCTGGTAGTGGGTTCCACCGAGTCCGAACAGTTCATTGCTTCGGATATTCCTGCGATATTAGATTATACGAGTGAAATCATCTACCTGGAGGACTCTCAGGTTGTCACCATATCCGGCTCGGGAATAGAAATTACGGATTTTGAAGGCAACCCGGTCGAACCCGAGCCGAGGACGATAGATTGGGACCCCGTAGCAGCCCAGAAAGAAGGATACAGACACTTCATGCTGAAGGAGATAAACGAACAACCCCAGGCCGTGGCAGATACCTTGAGAGGAAGGAACTTCGCCGAAGGTGGACTCAGAATGGACGAAGGCGAGCTAAGGGAAGAAGACGTTGCCGGGGCGGATAAGATATTTATCGTGGCCTGCGGGACTTCGTCTTACGCGGGTAGAGTTGCGAAATACGTATGGGAGGAGTACCTTGATATCCCGATAGAAGTGGAGATCGGCTCGGAATTCCGATACAGGAATCCTCCTCTGGACGAGAATTCCCTCGTAATTGGTATAACCCAATCGGGAGAGACGGCCGATACCCTGGCAGGACTGGAAAAAGCTCGGGAGAGCGGCGCTACTATTGCTTCCGTCGTAAATGTTCTGGGGTCTACTGTTACGAGGAGGTCCGATGCCGTCCTTTATACTCACGCCGGTCCGGAAATCGGAGTCGCTTCCACCAAGGCATTTACCTCTCAACTCATTGCCCTGTCGCTGCTGGGACTAGAAATTGCCCGAATTAAAGGCAAGATTACTGACTCGCAGGCCAAAAAAGCGGCGGAAGAATTGAACCGGGCACCGGGTCTGCTTCGGGGCCAGCTTGAGAACGTGGATCGGATAAAGGAACTTGCCGAGGTTTTCTACGAGAAGAACAATTTCCTGTTCCTGGGCCGGGATGTCCTGTATCCCGTGGCCCTTGAAGGGGCACTAAAACTGAAGGAGATTTCTTACATACACGCCGAGGGTTACCCGGCGGGTGAGCTAAAACACGGACCAATTGCTCTTATCGACGAAAATATGCCCGTAGTGGCCCTAATAACGAAGAATTCCGTTTACGACAAGGTATACTCCAATATCGAAGAAGTTCGAGCCAGGAAAGGTAAAGTAATCGTGTTTACTGACGAACTAACCGAAGATACGAAAAGCATTGCCGACGAGCTGATCCACCTGCCCCGAACAGAAAAGAGATTGACCCCGCTCATATTTACCATTCCCCTCCAACTTCTGGCCTATCACATCGCCGTTCTGCGGGGAACTGACGTGGACCAGCCGCGGAATCTGGCCAAGAGTGTTACGGTGGAGTGAGGGGCGTAGTATCGTGAGCAACCGACCGGAGCCCCGGCCTCTACATTTTAATATGGAGGGCTAAAGCCTTCCTCTACGAAAGGCTGGTTTTTTGTAACGATTTTCTAATATGAGCCAATCGCCGGGGCATGGGAGCCCCGGCTGCTATCGTGGTTTTAAAACTCCTCAGCAGGTCCGGCTCCCACTGCCGGACCGGAACGTTGTACCACAAAGACTTGTGAAATAACGTGAATGTCTTCCCGGAAGGCTGCATAAGCGAGCCAATTTCCAGGGTATGGGAGCCCCGGATGAAATTCTTCAATATGGAAGGCTAAAGCCTTCCACTAACTCAAAACCAATAGAACAACAAGTTGTTTTCTTGTTTAGCGAAGACCTTAAGGCCTCCAAGGATGCCAAAGAGATGAATGGAGGTTAAAATCTACCGGGACATGCCTTTCTAGGGCGAACCGTAAACGTTCCGTTTTGAATAATTAGAACTGATCCAGGAACCGAAGGTCGTTCCGGTAGAATAAGCGGATGTCGTCGATCCCGTACTTTAACATGGCCATTCTTTCTACGCCGAGCCCGAGGGCGAAACCCTGATAGGTCTCCGGGTCGTAGTCAACGGCCTCAAGTACGTTAGGGTCAACCATACCGGAGCCCATTATCTCCAGCCAATCTTCGCCATCGGGCCGCATTACGTCCACTTCGGCGCTCGGCTCAGTAAAAGGGAAGTAATCCGCCCTGAATCGCATGGAGAATTCAGGGCCGAAGAACTCCTCGACGAAGGACCTTATTACGTACTTCAGGTTCGCAAAAGTCAGGTTTTCGTCGACCCAGAGGAGCTCGACCTGGTGAAAGACTGGATAATGAGTCGCATCAGGAGTGTCTCTCCGGTAGCATTTACCGGGACAGATTATCTTTACTGGAGGTTTCTGGTCCTCCATTTCCCTTATTTGAACCGGAGAAGTATGAGTCCTGAGGAGATGGTTATCGTCAATGTAAAGTGAATCCCATTCGTCTCGAGCGGGATGTAACTCGGGAATGTTAAGTGCCTCGAAGTTGTAATAATCCGACTCAACTTCGGGTCCCAGAGCCAGGGAGAAGCCCATCCGTTTGAAGATCGTCGCAAGTTCGTCGTTTACCTGAGTTATTACGTGCCTTTTGCCGACTCCACGCCTCCTCCCGGGCAGGGTTACGTCAACCCCTTCCTCTTCTAATTGCTTTTCCTTTTCCCGCTGCTTGAACTTCTCTTTTTTCTCCTCTATTTCGTCCTGAAGGAATGACTTCAGCTTATTAATGCCTTTACCGGCCTCTGCCTTGTCTTCGTCGGGAAGTTTCCCTAGCTCGTCGAAAAGCCCCGGAATCTCCCCGTTTCTCCCCAGGTATTTTACCCGTAAGTCCTCGCACTCCTGAAGCGACTCGGCTTCATCCAGCTTAGTTCTGGATTCCTCTTTCAGATCCTGTATTTTATCCAAAAGTTCATCAAGTTGTGACATCAGGGGTTCTCCGGTTCGGAAAGTACTTATGGTATGAAACTAACGAACTTAAAAAATGCCTACTTTTTCTTGTAACCTTCTCCGTTGTTAGTTGCCTCCAGGTTCTTTTGAACTTTTTCCGTAAAGCCTTTACCCGGCGAAAATTTAGGCGTAACCTTGCTGTCTACGTTGATTTTTTCGCCCGTCTGAGGATGGCGCTTGACGGTTGATTTCCGGGGATTTGGTTTAAACGTACCAAAGTTCACCAGCCTAACTTCCTCTCCTTTTGCTACCTCGTCAGTAATGACGTCTACCAGGTGATTCACCATCTCTCGGCATTCCTGCTTGGTACAGTCCGAGTTACGGTAAATGCTGTCTACCAATTCTCCTTTGTTCATCTAAGGACCTCCTTTTGATAAAGAAACTTAAAAGTTTGCGGGAGATTGACTCTCCCACGGTTCTAAAACTTACAATACCATTACAAATCCCAATTCTACGGGGTTCTAGCCAACTTCTCAAGTTTTCAAAGAATTTTTCGTAAATTAAATTTATAGAGTCACTGAGGCAAATGCAACCTAAAGTGCCTCACTTTTCCTCTTTCTGAAGGGAGAAGTCCCTATCGTAAAGATTTTTATCTCTGAACCTGTTACCGGGTTGATCGGCTAACTTTATCTTGTCCTGCTGTTTTTTATTCCCGTTATCTAGAGATTTTTCTTTACTAAATCCTTTAGTGAATTCCTTCTTGAGCCTGGATATAACCAGGTGTTTTTCTCTTGAACCAAAGTCAGGTTGATAGATGGAAAATTCCCGTTCGACGAATCCCTTCAAATTCGCGCGATAATGGAGACCGGTTGACTTATTTTCTCGGATGATTAGCCCCAGGTCAAGGAGGTCTATCGGCCTTTTCGAGAGAAGTAAGCCGGTAGGTTTCTTCAACCAGGCACTAATCTGCTCGATGCTGTAAGAATGGGGCCTGTGGGCAACCAGAAAACCTAGAATCTTGCGCTCGATATTTGGTAGACGGTTGACTTTATTTGCGAAGTAATTCGTATCCTGCTTTATAGGCGAGGGTAATTCTTCGAATTCCGATTCCTCTTGTTTCTTTCTTCTGGTAGCCGCTTTATCGGGTTTATCTTTTTCCCCGGTTTCTCCGTCGTATGGAAGCCCGAACGTCTTGGCTTTGCCTTCTTTTTCGGTTTCATCCTTTTCCTCGAAGTCAGGGAGGTTTCTTTCGACTTTGTCGATGTTCTTGTCTTTATCATCTTTACGAGATTTATTTTCTTGCGATTCCGTCAGTGTTTCGGTTACCGCTCTCATCGCTTCACCCTCTTCCCCTTCTTTCAGCACGTCGGCGATTTCGAGCGACTCGATCACCGCCCTGGATACTTTATGAACCTCAGGTAGGTCGGGGGGATCGAGGTCAACTTCTATGTATCCGAGCGTCTCGGCGGTCCGTTTTAGTTCTTTTATCTTTTCGGTTTTCTCCGAGAGTTCGTTCTGAAGTTCTTCCACTTGCTCTTCCAGTTCATCTACCCTGCTTTTCTTTCGTTCCCCTTTTTTCTTTGCTTCTTCAATTGCATCTATTATGCTTTCCCCTACCTGTTTGAGCTGAGGTGTTTCGACCGTATCGAGCGAAGGGGTAAAACCGGCGTGAAATGTCGAACGCTCTCGGACGTAGATCTTTTTCGTCGTTTTCTCATCCAGATAAATACAGTCCCCCGTATCTAGCTGGTTTACTTTTTCTCTGACCTGACCCTTTTTCCAGGGAAGAAGGTCGTTGTAGACCTTCATGTCTGCCTCGTGAACTACTCTGTGCAGGAAGAGCATGCCCGCCTGAGTAAGGACGTCCTTTTCGACCTTTGCACTTCTCTGAGAGATTATTACCGCTCCCAGACCTCTCTTTCTGCCCCTGAGTGAAAGCCGGGTAATTATTTCCTTCAGCTCGCTTTTCTTTCCCTGAGGTATGAACTCGTGAGATTCCTCAATTCCTATCATATAGGGTTTACGGAGCTTGCCGGCCCAGTTCCAGAGGGCGGTGAAGTAGTGTTTGAGCATTTTCCTCTGCTCTTCTTTGAGATAACCGCTGAGGTCGAGAATTACGGGAATGCTTTGCTTGAGGCTGATTTCCGCTACCTGGGGGGCGTCTTCGGGCTCTATCGTTATATCGACGTTCTTGCCCTCCCCGATCACGAGGAGCTCGTATTCTTCCTTGAGTCCGAAATACTCTCCGTCGATATCTACGACGGTTAACGGGTAGTTGTGTTGCAGCAGTTCTTCGAAAATAACTCCGGCGGTATTGGACTTGCCCGAACCCCTTATGCCGAGGATGCCGATACATTTACCGATGATCTCATCCAGGCTGAAATCCAGATCGTCACTAATATATAGTTCTTTCAACGAATCCTCCTGCGGCAAAATTACTCTTTGTAATTATGATATGAATATTTTCTTTGTAATGAAGTTTTAAGTTCGTAGCTTCTCCCAGAAAACGGTCAGCGACTCACTCTACAATTCCCGTTATAACGGATTTGTCGGATTTCTGCAATATCTCAGAATTATATAAGTCAGATCGGCGAAGCGTACCTGTATATAGGTCTCCAGGGTTACTGAAACCATTATATGTCCCATTATAATAGTCTTTCAGGGGAGAATCTTGGAGAGTTGCCCCGGTTAAGGATGACATATGTCGTGACAAATAGTGACTAGTAAGAAATTCACTATTGGAGGGAAAGTTCCGATCTGGGCCACCTTTCACTAGAGTTTTCACTGATCCTCGGCTAAATCCTCGAAAACCGTTGGTGCTACTTCCGACAGCCGGGTGAGGAACCCTTCAGCCAGGTCTCTGATCTCCCATTGTGCCTCCTCGCCACCTCTCAGTTCGATGATGTGGCGGAATTCCCTGAAATTGGTTTTGAGGTAAAGGGAGGTCTTGCTTCCAATCGGGAGAAGAAACCTTGCGTCCTCTTTGGGCACGCCCGCGTCGATAGCCTTTTGATACAGGTTATGAGACTCCGTTATTCCTTCTTTGTATTCTTCAGCCAGGCCCGCTTCTTTGACCGATTTGGGGATTACCACCTCGTCCTGGTTTTGCTTTACGTACCGCATCGATCGAACCATAAAACTAACGAGCCTGTGTCTGGTCAGCTGGGCGAGGCAGCTTCGGCTTATTCCTTCTACGTAAAACGTGGCACTAGCGAACTCGAACGGCGACCAGTGCCCCCAGTTCCGGAGTTTTCTTATCAATTCTCTGTCTTCCTCGGCTGAGTAGTCCTGTTCGTTTCCCGCGGTTTGATGCGAAATTCTTGCCGCCTGGGCGATCATTGATTCTGGATCTTCGGTATGTCGGACTAATTCTATTTTCATAGTTTTGCCACCTCTATACCTTCCTGGTCCTGATACTTTCCGTCTCTGTCGTCGTAAGTCGTCATGGGTCGTTCGCCCTTGAAGAAGACTACCTGGGCTATTCCCTCATCGGCGTAAATCCTTGCCGGAAGTGGCGTGGTATTCGAAATCTCGATGGTTAAGTATCCTTTCCAGCCCGGCTCTATCGGCGTCATATTGACGATTATGCCGCACCTGGCGTAAGTGCTCTTTCCGACCACGAGCCCGAAAAGATCGTCGGGCATGTCGAACTTTTCGAGGGATTTCCCCAGACAGAAGGAATTCGGTGGAATCAGGCAGCTTTCCTCTTTTACCTCTACAAAAGCATCTTCGTTGAATTCTTTTGGGTTAATTTCGGTGGAGTGGACGTCGGTAAAGATCCGGAATTCGTCGTCGATTCTAATATCGTATCCAAACGAACCCAGCCCGTAGCTGATTTTCTCGTCGGTCTGTAGGTTCCTGACAAATGGAGTGACCGGTTCGACCCGTGCTATCTCCTCGTCATTCAATATCATGGTTTTTAATGCCCCCGCGTATTTTGTGTCACTAATCTTAACTAAAATGGTGGAAAGGGACAAACCGGCGCTTGTTGCAACCCGGAAGGGCTGTAGTTATCATTCCCGGTGATGAATACAGCAAACTTTATCACTTCCATTAGATTCATCCTGGTGCCTTTAATTGTAGCCGCGCTCTGTAGAGGTAATGATTGGTGGGCGCTGGCGTTTCTGACACTGGCGCTTGTATCGGATCTGATAGACGGATTGGTTGCTAGAAGGATGGGGCAGATTACCGATCTGGGTCAGGTCCTCGACCCTCTGGCGGATAAAACTTTATTCCTCGCGCTTTTTGGTTACTTTGCCTGGGCGGACCGAATACCCATAGTTGCCTTTTTCCTCCTGCTCCTGCCGTATTTTGCCCTGATCCTTGGCGGCGGGGTTATGTATAGATATCAGGGAAGGGTGATACAGGCAAACTTCTGGGGTAAAGCGAGTTCTGCCCTCCTTACCATTGGTTTGATTTTTGTTTATTTTCATCTGCCTTTTGCCCTCTATTTGATCTATATAGGTATAGCGACTGCCTTTGTTTCCGCGTTTGTCTATTTTAGAATTGGAGCCGAAAGTGAGGTTTCGCCCTACGAGGAGAGCAGTTAACAATTAGGACGCCTTGAATTCCTCCGGTTCCGGTGCTTTTAGCGTTAAATCGGTCCCCTTTTTTGGATGTTTTACCGTTAATCGTAGCGCGTGTAGCATAAGCCTCTCACCCGGTGGGCCCCCGTAATAGGAATCCCCGATAATTTTGTGATTGATATAGTTCATATGAACCCTGATCTGATGGGTTCTACCGGTAATTGGTTTGACTTTTAGCAGCGTGGAGTTCCCGCGTTCTTCTTTTACCCAGAATTTAGTGCTGGCTTCTTTCCCTCCGAGCTTAACCTTCATTCTGGTCTTGTCCTTGCTGCTCCTGCCGACCGGAGCATCTATTAGACCGCTCCGCTCGTCAAAATGGCCGTCGACCAGGGCTATGTATTCTTTATCTACTTCTCTGTTCTTAAATTGCCCTTTTAGATCATAGAAGGCTTCGGCCGTTCTTACTACCGCGATAACACCGCTGGTCTCTTTATCCAGTCGGTGGACTATGCCTGGTCTGGTCGGGTCGGGAAGATTTGGAAGATCTTCGTAACGATAGATCAGCCCGTTGGCGAGAGTGCCTTTTTCGTGTCCCGGACCGGGGTGAACTACCAGGGAAGTTGGCTTGTTGAGTCCGATCAAACTGTCATCTTCATAAACTATTTCCAGCGGAATATCTTGAGGAACGAGCGGTTTGGACTCGAAGTCCTTTGGAACTCTGATTGCAACTCTTTCTCCTTCTGATACACAATAGCTTGGCTTCACCTGAGAATCGTCAACTTTAACGTGACCGCCCTTGATTAACTCCTGCCATTTGGTTCGAGAGAGCTCCGGATACCGAATCGTGACGAGTTTATCGATCCGAATGCCAGCCTCTGTCTTGCCTACTGGAAAGACTTCAGAATATAGACTCATTTAGTTCATCTCTTAAGTTACCGAGAGTTAAATAACAAGAACATAACCACATTATACTCCACCCTCGATTTCCTTTAAAGTTGAGTTGCTATGCGGAATTTGATATAATCTCTTGTCATGAGTAAAAAAAGCGATCAATTGACAGAACTGGCGGAACGGATATTGGAAGACTTTTCGAGCTATCTCTATTTGCTCAAATGGGAAAAGAGAGGCGAGGAATGGGTGCTGGAGCTCCTTATAGATAAGGAAAGTCCTGTTACTACTTCCGATTGTGCAGAGATCAGCAGTCGAGTTTCCGATGAACTGGATAACAGGGATTTGATTCAAAAAGAATACGTGTTACAGGTCTCCTCCCCGGGAGTGGAACGACCGCTTGTAGAATCCCGCCACTTTAGAAGTGCGGTTGGAGGAAAAGTGGAAATAAGTACTTACGGACCGATAGATGGGACAAAAAATTTTGTCGGGAACTTAGAGAGGTACGATGAGGAGAGCGAGGAAATAAAACTGGAAATAGACGGAGAGTTCGTTGATATTCCGCTTGCTAGCGTATCAAAGGCGACGACGAAGATGGTTAGCGATCCGAATTAATCGGGAAATTTGTGGAGAATATTTCTGGTGGGTATTAAAATAAATTCTCAATTCTTTCTAACAATCTTCCTAACAGTTTTTGTCGAGGAATTTTCGCGAATGAAGGAATGAAGGAAGGTAAAGGTGGATCCTGGAAAGTTCGTAAGGTCCAGGATCGAGGTGAATTGACCCAAGAGGGATAGTAATGAATATCGAATTTATCGAAGCATTGGAAGATATGGCGAAGGATAAAGGGATAGAGCGGGACGAATTATACGAAATGGTCGAGGTGGGGCTCCAGGCGGCATACCAGGAACAGTACGATACCGATAAGGACGTCGACGTAGACATCGATCAGAACTCCGGAGACATATTTATCGAAGGGGAACAAATTCAACTGGGTCAGTTTGGTAGAATTGCATCCAAGAAGGCGGAAGACGTAATACGGCAGCTAATCCAGGAAAAGCAGAACGAGCTCATGTACGAGACTTACATGAAGCGGAAAGGTGAATTAGTAAACGGGTCGATTCACCGGTTCGAAGGTAGTGACGTATGGTTGAACCTCGGTGAAGTGGAGGCTTTGCTTCCCGGTTCCGAAAGGATACCGGGTGAAAGGTATGATCAGGGGGATAGCCTCAGAGCCTATCTCTATCGAGTGAAGAAAAAGTCCGGTGGGCTTTTGATCCGTGTTTCCCGCTCCATGAAAGAATTTGTAGCAAAGCTGATGGAGCTCGAAGTGCCCGAAATCGAAGACGGACTACTGGAGATAGTGAAAATAGCACGGGAACCGGGTAAGAGAAGCAAGGTTGCAGTCCAATCCCTGGATGAACAGATAGATCCTGTCGGGACCTGTGTGGGAGCAGGAGGTTCCCGGGTAAAAGAAATTACCGATGAATTAAATGGAGAAAAAATAGACGTAATACGCTGGAGTGAGGATCGAGAAGTACTTATTCGGAATAGCCTGGAACCAGCGAGCGTTCTGTCGATCGAGTTTAACGAGGATGACCAAGGTGAAGAGATTGCCAAGGTCCTGGTACCGCAAGACGATCTTGCATACGCTATTGGTCAAAACGGCCAGAACGTGAGATTGACCGTAGATCTAGTTGGATGCGATATAGACGTTAGAAGCCCTGAGTAATCTTTTTATCGATGATACTCCAGATATTCCTATTGGGTTCATGAATGAGCTTTATTATCGAATTTAGAAATACGCCGTACCTAGTGAGCCCTGGACTGACCCTGGATGCTGGATAAATTATTAAGGTTTGTATACAGATTAGTTCGCTATAAGGCTTACTGGGTAATCGGGGTTTTTCTGGTAATAGTCGTACTTGCCCTTACCTATATATTTCCTTTCCCCGTTAGAAGTTCTCTTCTCGATCTCCTACCTCAGAACGATCCCCTGATAGAAGAGTATAAGTCCAGAGAAGAGACAATTAATAGCACTCAGGACCTTAATGTCGTGCTCTCCCTTCAAAATCCCGAAGATCTGAGTAAAGCCGAAAGGGAAACAAAGCTTCTGGAACTTGCCGAAGTGATAAAACCTCGTCTGGAAGAGGTTCGAGAGATACGTTCCGTGAGTTATCGGGGCGAGGGAACAATACCGGAAAAGTACGAATTTTTGTATTCATTGAACTCCGATACAATCCGAGAGTTAGAAGGGTTGAGGAGTAAAATGGAAGAGTACAGGGGGGTAGCTGGTTCCCAGCTAGCTGGGTTTAGTCCGGAAAACCCCTACGGTGATCTCACTGAACGACTGGATCAGCTCGAGTCGGGTGAGGGTGGAAGTGAGGAAGAATTAACTCGATTACTTGAGAGGCTGGGAGAAAGAAACGAATTAATTCTGGCCGGGCTTAACTCCCTGGAAGAAATGAAAAGATGGGATAGGCGGTTGAAAACGCTTCGGGAGGATTTTCGTTCGGTGAGAAGCGACAGGGCGGAGGAGGTTGAGGGTGAGTTTTTCTCCCCTGACCGATCTACACTTCTGGTAAAAGCCACACCCATGCACCCGGAGTCACATAATATAGAATTTAGCAGGAGTCTGACCGATGAAGCCCGAGAAGTGGTTTCAGAAGCGAGACAGAGTACAGTTTTCAAATCCGGAGGTTACCGGATAGACCTTACGGGATCGTTCGTCATAAACGCCGAGAGAAATTCTGCGCTTAAGGTAGATATGCTCCGGACGACTATCCTTTCCTCCATAGCGGTTATGATTGCCTTTTTCTTCGCCCTGGGTTCCATCTTTTACTCCGCTCTGATTGCGTTTCCTCTGGTGGTGGCAGTATTACTGGCATTGAGCTGGGCCAAATTTTCAGTGGGCGGGTTTAACCTGTTGACTACATTTCTTCCGGCTCTGGTGCTGGGTTTGAGTATAGACTACGGTATACATCTTCTTTTCAGGTTTAGCGAAGAAAGATTAGATGGATTGACAGTCAGTAAGGCGATAAAAATTACGATTTTGAAAAAAGGAAAGGGTATTTTTATCGCCGCTCTGACTACAGCCGCCGTATTTACCACTTTGATATTTGCTCGTTCCCAGGGACTCGTTGAGATGGGGATAATCACGAGCCTCGGCATAATTTTATCGTTTTTCGTCTATCTTTTTTTATTACCTGCCATGGTAATCACATTTCAACGCTGGAGAAAGAGAAGCCAGACCGTAGAACTGTTCGATTATCAGTCTGCATTGAAGGGAGTGGTAGATAAAGCCTTGGATTACAGGAAGACGATAATTGTCATCTCCCTTGTTATATCCGGATTTGCTCTCATGGGAGCGTTCCAGCTGGATTTTCAGTTCACTGGTAACGACGTTTCCACGGAAGTAGAAAGCGTCAGAGTCCAGGATCGGGTTCAGGAAAAGTTCGGGTCTTCTGAGACTAACCTTGGCCCTACTTTCGTTTTCTTTCCTAATAACTTGGAAAAGGTAAGTAAACTGGAGGAAGGTCTGCAGGGGATGGATCTGGTTACTTCGGTTAGATCTATCAGGAATTACGTGCCCGATAACCTGAAGGAAATTGGAAGTACGTCGGAAGAGCTGGACGATCTAGAAAAGCTGGACACCTCTCTAGCTGGAGTAGAAGAAACGTTGCGTGATAGGGAGGAAAGAGTTGAGCAGCTGGAGTCGCTTGTGGCTCAGCTATCGTCCGCCCAGTTGACCTCTACGCTCTCCAGTCGTTCGGAAGTAACAGTTCAATTGAACGAAGTCATTGATCAGCTGCTCGAGATAAGACGGACCCTGCTCGACCTGAATCGGGAAGAGGTACTGGAGACCGTGGAGTCACTCAGAGGTAACCTAAATTATCTGAGAAACGGTCTTGCCTCGCTGGAAAACTTGCTTGATCAGGGGAGTACGGAGTTGGAGGACGCACTCCCGAAAGAGATACGATCCATGTTCACTACGGATAGAGGGGAGTACGTGGTCTTTGCAGGTGTGAAAAAGTCCATTTACGAATCGGAAAACCTTAATAGTTTCGTTGAGAGTATTTCCGAATTTGCGGCGGACTACTTCGGTTTGCCGTTGATTCAGTACGAACTTGAGGGACACATACGTCGCGACTTCGTCGTATCCACCCTGCTGGCGGTAGTTATGATAAGTTTTGTTCTCTACAGGGGAATTTCCGACCTAAGGCTTTCCCTGCTTGCCGTGATTCCCGTAGTACTTGGTTACCTCTGGATGCTGGGAGGGATGAAGGTGCTGGGGATGAATTTCAATTTCATAAACATAATAATATCACCATTGTTAATTGGTATTGGTGTTGACGACGGGTTGCATCTAATCTATCGCTGGCGGGAAGAACGTGGAGTTGGTGGGCTGAGAGGTTCCATTTCGTCCGCTTTTTCTCACACGGGACTGGCCGTAATAACGACATCTATAACGACCATTGTGGTATTTGGGAGTCTATTTATGGCCCGGACACCTGGATTGAGAATACTCGGAGCCACTGCTTCCCTCGGTATAGGTTTTGCCATGGTACTATCTCTAACAGTATTACCTGCCGCTCTCTATCTTGCATTTAGCCGAGGCGAGAAATAAAATTGCCTTACCATGAAGATTGAAATAAATGACGGACAAATCGACATCAGCGAGCAGAAGACTATTGGAGATTTAATCGAGCAAGCCAAAGAAAAACTATCCTCGACCCAGATTAGACTGGTAGGAATAAAGGTCGACGGGAATTTTCTGACTCAGTCCGAACTTGAGGGTCAGCTCGAATTGAATTTAAAGGGAAAGGAAATAGAGTTAGTCACTGAAACTATAGATGAATTAACGATCGAACTGGCGGAAGATGCACTAACCTATCTGGATAGTTTAACGGAGTGGACGGAGGATTTTTCTCACTCAGCCAAAGTCGATATAACCTCCGAAGTCGATATAACTGAGATAGAGGAATTGCTTGAGGGACTTCACTGGCTTAACCTGGCTTTGGAAGAGTTGGCTGGTACCTCCGAGACCGGAACTCTACTTGGTGGGAGATCTTTACCGAAATTCATGAGCGAAAACAGGATGTTTTTGAATGAAATTCAGGGTGCTCTGGAGAATCCAGAAGATAATCCTCAGCTAATCAGGACTTTAATCGTTCAGGATTTGCCGACCTGGATAGATGAATATAGAGATATTTTCCTTGACTTTAGGGGCGAGAGGAGGAGAGATATCGATGTATAAGCCTGCTCCCCTAACCGAATTTATGAGGTGTGATAACCATGTTGCTGGTATATATAGGGGTATCGGTGGTAGTTTCCCTGGCGATTGGAGTTTTCATCAATCAGAAGTATCGCGAAAGAAAACTAGCCGAAAAGGAAGACAGAGCTAAAGATATAATCGAGCAAGCGAAAAAGACCGGTGAGAACCTCAAGAAGGAAAAGGTCCTTGAGGGTCAACAGAAAATCCAGGACCAGCGGGAGGAGCTGGAGAAGAAGTTCAAGAGCAGGGAAGAGGACCTGGACAAGAGGGAAGAAAGGATCATGAGGAAAGCGGATAGGCTTTCCAAAAAAAGTGATCACCTGGAGGAACTCGAGGAGTCACTTAAAGGAGATCAAGAGAAAGTTCAGGAGTTGAAGGAAAAGGGTAAAGAGTTAATAAACAAGGAAAAAGAATATCTGGAAAAAATATCCGGCATGAGTACCAAGGAGGCAAAGAAGGAGTTGATGGAGCGGGTTGAAAAGGAGACGGAGAGGTTTTACGCCCGCAAGGTGAATGAAGCGGAGAAGAAAGCAAAGGAAAAGGCGGACGAGAAATCTCGCAAGATTTTGGCCACGGCGATGCAGAGGTACGCAGCCGAGCAAGCAGAAGGTAATACTGTTTCTTCCGTTTCTCTCCCTTCCGATGATTTCAAAGGTAGGGTTATTGGGAGAAACGGAAGGAATATTAAGACCTTTGAGGCGCTGACCGGGGTCGAAGTGATGGTCGACGATACTCCGGAGATGGTCGTGCTTTCTTCTTTTCACCCCGTTCGAAGAGAGATTGCGAAGCTTGCTATGGAAGAGCTCGTTAAAGACGGGAGAATTCACCCCGTTCAGATTGAAGAAAAGGTCGATAAGGCCAGGGAAAGGATGGTAGAGAAGATAAAGGAAGCCGGGCAGAACGCCGCCCTGGATACCGGTGTCGATCTTTCCACTAAACTGGTCCCCCTGGTCGGTAAATTAAAATTCCGCACCAGTTACGGACAGAATTTGCTGCGCCATTCGCTCGAAGTGAGTTTTATTGCAGGTATGCTGGCCGAGGAACTGGGACTTTCCCACAAGCCAGCGAGGAGAGCAGGTCTGTTGCACGACATCGGCAAAGCAGTTGATCATGAGGTTACCGGCACACATGCGGAGATTGGTGCTGAATTGGCCCGAAGGTACGGAGAGAAGTCGGATATAGTGAATGCAATTTCAGCCCATCACGAAGAGGAGGAACCTGAATCGATACTGCCTATACTTATTCAGACTGGTGATACGCTTTCTGCGACGAGGCCCGGCGCGAGAAGGGAAACCTACGAAAAGTACATAGAAAGGCTGGAGAACCTCGAAGAAATTGCCCATTCTTTCGAGGGAGTGACGAAGGCAAACGCGTTCCAGGCTGGGAGGGAGATAAGGGTAATCGTATCTCCAGAAGAAGTAAACGACAATCGAGCAAGCAAGTTAGCTTACGATATAGCGAGAGAGATCGAGAGAGATCTGGACTATCCGGGTGAGGTAAAAATTAACGTAATCCGGAAGGCGCAATTCGTGGAGGCAGCACAGTAATACAGCAATACGGTCTCTGTGCGACCGGCACGGAACTCAAAAAACTTCCAGGAGGTGCGAGATCTTGGCTGAAATACTAAAGGTTTCTTCGACTTCGGACCCCTCTGCCACAGCTGGAGCACTTGCTAATACCATTAGAGAAGAGGGAGTGGCTGAATTGCAGGCCATCGGACCAAAAGCAGTGAATCAGGCCGTGAAAGCCATTACTATTGCTCGAGGGTACATGGCTCCTAGCGGTGTAGATTTGATTTTCGTTCCTTCTTTCGTTGACGTAAAAATCGACGACGAGAACAAGACGGCAATGAGGATGGAAGTAAAGACCAGGCTACCCTTTGCGCCGACAAAAGGGAAGAAAGAGGAGAAAGAAGTTAGTGAAGGAAATGACGATATGGACCGGGAAGCGGATTCCGGGGGCGAAGATAAAGATTTAGCCGAAGGGGAGGAACCCGATAAGGAAGTGGAAGAAACGGAAGAAGATTTAACTCCTGAAGGTAACCAGGAAGATATCTTGGATATATAGAGTTGTATGGCAAATAGGGACGAGGATGGGTGGAAAACTGCTTTAAAAACCCTGAGTCAAGTTGGCCAGATAGGTTTTACCTTCGCCTTTTCGGTCCTTATATCTGTGGGAATTGGTTACTGGCTGGATAAACTCGCCGGCAGGGATAGATTATTTAAATTAATCTTTCTCGTTTTTGGACTTTTCTCCGGCGCGTTAAGCGTATACAAATCGCTATCCAAATTCCTGCATGAAGATGAGTGAGGGTTATTGTTTTTGGTAGCAAGATAATTCGAAACATTTAGAGGTGAAAGAGTGAATAGGTTTTTTGATCGGCATAAAAAGACGATAATCTGGATTATGGTAATTGGTTTCTTTCTTGGATCCGTTGGGCTGGCTGCTTTCCAGTATATGCGTCCCGGGGGAGGAGGATCATCTTCCGGTCAGGAGGGTTCGGGAGAGAAAGTTGCTATTGTCGTCAACGAAGATGAAGTTACCAATGCGGAATTCCAGAATGCCTACGAGAACACAATAGAGAGGCAAAAGTCACTGTATAGCCAGTTCGGTCAGGATTTTTCCCGGCTTATGGAGGGTGCGAGCGGTAAACTTTATGAGCTAAGAATGAAGTCTCGAACTGTCGATTCTTTAATTGAACGAGAAATAGTTGCTCGGGAGGCAGAAGACAGAGGAATAACGCCGGAATCCGGTGAAGTTAATCAAAAATATAACGAGCAGCTGGATTCGATTCTTAACCAGCAGGGCTGGACGCTGGATCAATTAAAGAGTGCCCTTTCGGCCCAGGGTCGGTCTTTCGACGAGTTCGAAAAGTCCATGAAGGAAAGGGTAAGGCAACAACTCAAACAGGAAGAATTGAGAAGCCAGGTAGTTGGCGATATTCAATTGTCAGATGAAGAGTTGAAGAACTACTACGACGAAAACATAGATCAATACGTCGAAAGTCCTGCCAGGGTAAAGGCGAGTCACCTGGTTTTTAATACACAGTCCAGGGCCGAGTCTGTAAAGAAGAAAGTCGAGGAAGATCCCGATTACTTTGAGGAGTACGCGGAAGAGAACGACTTGGATCCTAGCCTTGGCTGGTTTAGCAAAGGGGAAAAGCCAAAGAACGTGGAGGACCTGGCTTTTTCACTTGAACCAGGTGAGGTTGGAGGGCCGATTCAAACTTCGGCCGGACTGGAGTTATTAAAAGTCGAGGACAAGGAAGAACGTAGCGTACCGCAGTTCGAAGAGGTCAAGGAACAGGTAAGGGATGACTACGCAAATGAGGAGAAGCAGCAACGTTACGATGAGTGGTATCAGGAGGTAAAGGAAGAAACTAATATCGAAATAGAACTACCCGTAGTCCGTGCCTTCCGAAAAGCCCAGGAGGGCTTCCAGGAAGGGCTGGAAGCGTACAGAGAATTGAAAGCTGAGAACCCTTCGGTCGACCCCTATCTCCCCTATTACATAGGCAGGCTTTTCGAGCAGCGAATATCCGAATTGAGAGAAGGGGAGACGGATGAAGAAGCCGATACCGAAGTTCAGGAAAAAGTTGAAGAGTACAAACAGAAAGCAATTGAAAATTACATGGAAGTCATTCGGGAGACGGGGAGTAGCGCGGGCGATTTACTTCAAAGGGTAGTCCAGCTTGATCCGGATAACCCCGAGGCAAACTTTTACCTGGGAAGATACCAGCTACGGCAGAAACAGTACTCCAGTGCTGCCAGTAGTTTTGAAAAAGCCATCGAGGCCAATCCAGATTACGTGGCAGCCTATATGGAATACGGGAAGTTGCTGGTAGAGTTGCGTAATTACGAAGAAGCAGCTGAAAAATATAAGGAAGCGCTGGACCTATCAAGCGATAACGTAAATATCCTGAATAACCTGGCGGAAGCCTATTTAAAGAGCGATCAGTACGGAAAGGCGGAGGAAACCTACAATAATGTCCTGGAAGAAGCTTCGAACAACTTTACCGCATTGAAAGGACTGGGTGGTCTTTACCTGGAGCAAGAGAATTACGAGGAAGCCGCCAATTACTATAACGATGCCTTAAGTATTCGCGCCGACCTCGATGCCTCCCTCAACTTAGCGAGGGCATACTTGAACAGTGGAAGGCTCGAGGACGCAAAATCCGAACTCGATAGCCTGCTGACAGCCAACCCTTATAGCGGCGAAGGATATATGTTGTTGGGGAATTACTACAGAAAGAAAGATCTCCCCGACAGGGCGCTCGAAGAGTACAGAGAGGGACTATCCCGGACTCAGAACCAGGAAATACGGGTAAAAATATCGAGGAAGGTAGTTGAGCTTGCTCCGGAAGATACCGAGGCGAGGTTTACGCTGGCTCAAGCCCACAGGGATGAACACGTATATGATTCCGCGATTGATCAGTACGAGAAAATCCTTGAAATTACGGATAAGACCTCCGAGAAGCGGGAAGCCTATCGGGGTTTAGGAGAAGTTTATCTGAAGAAGACGGATTACGAGAAGGCGATGGACTTCTTCAGAGAAGGATTGAGCTTGACTGAAAGTCCGGTTAGGCGAGTCTCGTTTTACGAAGGTATTTTGAAAGCTGACGAAGAGCAACACGGAGAGGAGCAGTTGACCGAGGCAGGTAAAGAAGCACTGTTGAAAATCGCGGAGGTTAACATGAATCAGGGAAGTAGGTCGGAAGCTAAAGAAAAACTGGAAAGGCTCACAGATCTCGACCCTGAATACGAAAGCGACAGGGTGCAGGAATTACTCGATCAGGTAAACACTTCCAGTTAATTAATACCTTTAGGCGGAATATGAGAAAATTAACAGAGAACATTCCTCCCCCTCCGGACGATTCGATTGAAGTCTACGTCGAACTGGAGGAGGAGGATCTTTATTTTTTGGACGCCGTTATAGAAGGTTACGACGGGATTGCCAACGTAAGGCGGGAGTACAGGGAGGTCGAAGGCGCCAAGGAATTTAGGATTTTGACCTCTCCGAGTTGTCTTGACCGAACTATTGAAGTGATTCGAGATCTGAGGCGGTTTATTTTTGTCGGCCGGATTACAGTAGAGGAGAACCAATGATCTGTACTTCGTTATTTGGCCGTTTCTTTCCGGACGAAAGCGCAGCCACAGTCGAGGACGTTGATTACGAGAAACTAATTGATTCGGGGATAAAGGCCGTTATATTTGACCTCGACAATACTATCGCCAAATGGGGCGATGACAGTCTCGCAGAGGAAATAATTGAACTATTCGAGCGGCTAAATTCGCTGGGATTGAAGGTGGGAATATTAACCAACAGTAGGAGAGAAAAAATCGAGGATTTTATTATTGACCTGCCTTTTCCTCATCTTTTCAATGCGAATAAACCGAGACTAAAAGGCTTTCGGTCCATGCTGTCCGAGCTGGATGTTTCACCTGAGGAGGCGGTGATGGTCGGTGATCAATTGTTTACGGACGTACTGGGAGCAAACCGGTTGGGTATGTACACGATTCGAGTTGAACCGATAGACCCCGAGAAGGAATACAGGTTCACAAAGATCAATCGCATTGGAGAAAGAGTCCTTCTGTTCCTGCGTGAAGTCTACCGCTAATTGAGTCGGTTTAAATAAATCTTCCGCCGAAGTAAGAATAATTAGATTTTCGATCCTTCTGGTTAAACCATTTGCGCGAGGCCTGGCAAATTTGAGCTGAAGATTCTGGAAATGTAAGTGGGCTTTCTCCGGTCGGTTCTAAACTTTTGTTATTCTGTTAATAAACCCCCGGTAAAGCAGCAGCGTTAAAGGAGAGATGATGTCTCACGAATACGAGATTGAGATTACTAACGACGATAGAACTTTTTCCGCGAAAGAAGGAGCAAACCTTCTGAAAGTTCTACAGAAAGAAGGTTACGAACTTCCCAGTTTGTGCGGGGGCATGGGGTTATGTGGTAAGTGTCGAGTAAAGATTTTTTCGGGAGCCCAACCCGCGACGGAGTCCGATAGAGAATTCTTCTCGGAAGAAGAACTCCAGGAAGGTTTCAGGCTTTCCTGTCGAGTGGAAGTAGAGAATGACCTCGATCTGGCGATTCCTTCATTGGCCCAGGGTAAGAGCGAGGAGGCTACTGCAAAGTCCGAACTGGACGAGCAGCTAGTCGATATTGAACCGGATAGTGGGATCGAGAAGGTATTTCTGAAACTCGGGGAGCCCGGACGAGGAGATCAGCGGTCCGACGCTACAAGAATTACGGACAAGTTAGAAAATTCCTATTCCCTTCCACTGGATGTCATGGAAAATTTACCTGAAAAACTCCGGGAAAACGATTTTTCAGTGACAGTGACGATTGACGAGTCCACGGGACGCCTCCTTTCAGTAGAGAGGGAAAGAAGTCAATACAAAACTTACGGAATGGCTTTCGATATAGGCACTACGACCGTGGCGGGCTACGGCCTCGACCTCGAAACCGGCAGGACGCTAAATGTGGATTCCCGGGAAAACCCTCAGGGGAAGTTCGGAGCAGACGTGGTATCGAGAATAAAGCACGTTCGGGAGGACGAGGATGGGCTCGACCAGCTCCAGAGCGAGATAATCCGGGCAATCAATGACCTTGTCCAGGAGTTCGCTGATGCCAGGAATATTGAGAAGGAAAATATCTACCGGGCTACTTTCGTCGGAAATAATATCATGTTACATCTTCTCGCCGGGGTCGACCCGACAAACCTTGATCAGGCTCCCTATATTCCCGCTTTTACGGATCCCCAGTGGTTCGACGCTGATGAATTGGGGGTCAAAATTAATCCGAAGGGCAAACTGGTTTTGCTACCCTCACTGGCAGGTTACGTTGGGGCTGACGTTATGGCCGGTATATTACAGACGGGAATGCATAAGTCGGACGAGTTGAGTTTATTGGTTGATATTGGAACCAATGGTGAGATGGTCTTGGGTAACAGAGATAAAATGTATTCCGCTTCGACGGCAGCGGGGCCGGCGTTTGAGGGTGCCAATATCGAGCAGGGCATGACAGCCAGGGCGGGAGCTATTTCCCATGTCTCGATTGACGAGGAGGGACAACTGAAGCTGGAAGTAATAAAGGACAAAAAGCCGATTGGTCTCTGTGGATCTGGTATAGTGGATACGGTGGGCGAGCTCATTAAAGCCGGGTTAATGGGCGAAAAGGGTGGAATAGTCTCAGCAAATTCGGAAACATTCGGCAGTTCGATTGATTCCCTTGAGGATAGGTTAATTGAAATTGACGGGGAGAAAGCTTTTCGGCTTCACGTTGACGATAATCACGTATTCGTAAAACAACAGGACGTACGTGAGGTCCAGCTTGCGAAAGGGGCGGTAAGAGCGGGAATAGACATACTGCTGGAAGAGTTCGGGGCGGAGGCAGAAGATATCGATCGGGTATATCTTGCGGGGGCTTTCGGGAATTACCTCAGGAAGGAAAACGTAATGCGAATTGGAGTATTGCCGAAGATTGATCTTGATAAGATCGTTTCCGTGGGTAACGCTGCCGGTCAGGGGGGGAAGCTGGCTCTGATAAACCGTGATAAGATGGAGGAAGTAAATCGGATAGCCAGCAATGTGGAGTATATTGAGCTATCATTCCGGTCGGACTTTACCGAGAAGTTTATGTCGGCGATGAGTTTTCCGGCCGCGGAAAAATAATCTTTGATATGGTATGTCTCGTGGTTGGAAGTATTTATCCTCTAGCCCGGTATTCGAGTAATCCCTGGTTTGAAGTGCTTAGGTTATTGAAGATGGGATAAGGGCTCTGGCGATGTTTGAAGGCCGGTTGGACTAAAACCGATATTTCTGAGTTCGGCACCACTCCTTTCCCCTTAGGGACTAATTTTCCTTGAGTTAATGAAGAAAAAAAGCTACTATTAATTAAATATGCCGGGGTGAGTGGTTTCGTCGCATTTTTCAATTCCTTATATTCGTTTGTCGAGAGATGCTTGGTTAAAAAATTACGTTTAGTGAAAACTGGGAGAAAAATATGAGTGAAATTAAGACTGCTTATATAGAAGAAGAAATGGAAGAGTCGTACATAAATTACGCAATGAGCGTAATTCGGGGGAGAGCGATACCCGACGTAAGGGACGGATTAAAGCCCGCTCAGCGTAGAATTCTCTACGCTTTAAACGAACTCGGCCTGACATCTGATGGACCTCACAAGAAGTCAGCCCGTATAGTGGGGGAAGTTCTTGGTAAATATCATCCGCACGGAGACGTGGCCGTGTACGATACGATGGTAAATATGGCTCAGGAATTTTCCTTCCGCTATCCGCTTATCGACGGTCAGGGAAACTTCGGATCGATCGACGGTGACAGTCAGGCGGCAATGCGTTATACCGAAGCACGCCTGTCGCCGATCAGTGAGACTTTCTTAGAAGAACTGGACGAAGATACGGTCGACTTTACCCCGAACTTTGACGATTCTTTGGAAGAACCAACAATCCTGCCTGCAAAAGTTCCCGGCCTGTTGTTGAACGGGTCATGGGGAATTTCCGTCGGCATGACTACGAAGGTTCCGCCTCACAACCTGACCGAACTAGTTGAAGGGTTGATCTATCTCATTGATAACCCCGAAGCTTCGCTCGAGGAACTCATGAAATACATCAAGGGACCGGACTTTCCTACCGGTGCGATAGTCCTGGGACGGGACGGAATAAAGGAAGCTTACCGGACCGGAAAGGGTCGGATTCGAATGAGGGCGAAGACAGAAGTCGAGGGAAATAAAATAATAATCACGGAGATTCCTTTCCAGATAAAGAAATCAACTATAATCGAGCGAATCGCCGACAAGGCTAAAGACGGAACTGTAGAGGGAATTTCTGACGTCAGGGACGAATCCGACAGGGAAGGATTGCGAGTCGTGGTAAAGCTGAAGCGAGGTACGGAGCCCAAGGTAGTTCTTAACCGGCTGTTCAAATACACTCCTCTGGAGAAGACCTACGGCGCTAATACTACGGTTATAGTGGACGGAAATCCAAGGAGATTGTCACTCAAAGAAATATTAAACGCTTTCATCGATTTTAGGCGCTCAGTCGTAGAGAGGAGAACTCAATATAGACTGGACAAAGCCGAAAGCAGAGCCCATATACTTGAAGGGCTCCAGGTTGCTTTGGACAGCACGGATATGGTTATAAAGCTAATCAGGGAAGCAGATACCCGGGACGAGGCGAGGAAGAATTTAATCGAGAGATTTTCTTTCTCCAAAGACCAGGCAAATGCAATATTAAAGATGCAGCTGGGTCGATTGACCAGCCTGGAACGAGAAAAGGTCGAAGAGGAACTGGCGGAAAAACGGGAGTACATAGATAAGTATCGGGAGATACTTTCTTCTACCCTCAAGCTCGACGAAATCATCAAGGACGAACTCAGGGAAATAAAAGAAGAGTTCGGGGACGAGAGACGGACTCTTATAACGGAAAAGGTCGAAGAGGTGGATGCCAATAAGTTAATTCCGGACGAAGAGCTCGTGGTTCAGTTGACCGAAAATGGCTACATAAATGCCCCCAAGCGAAGTGGGTACAAGACTCAGAACCGCGGGGGTAAAGGAGTAATTTGTATGGATCTAGAGGAGGATGACCGGTTGACCGTAGCATCCGCCGCCAATTCCCGAAATGAATCCCTAATGTTTACGGACAAAGAAAAAATATATAAGGTAAAAACTTACAAATTTCCGACCTCCCGCAGGGACTCTAGAGGAGAAAGACTGCGAGATATCATCGATCTGGGAGAGGACGAAGCAGTAAGATCTGTCCTGAACGTGAAATCCGACGAACTAGACGGGGATAGCTATTGCCTTATGGCTACAAAGGCAGGTTACGTAATAAGGAATCCGATTAGTGACTTCTCCTCGGCTCATATTAGCGGAATTCATAGCATGAACGCCGAAAGTGGCGATTCTATCTGTTCTGCGGGGTTGAGTCATGGCGAAGGAGAGGTAATGATGGCGACTCGGGAAGGTCAGGTAATTCGGTTTCCCGAAGAGGAACTAAGGACCACACAGAGGCCTTCTAAAGGTGTGAGAGGGATGACATTATCACCGGGAGATCAAGTAATTAGCCTGGTATCGGTTAGTAAAAAGAACCTTGAAAGAGAGCCTTTATTGCTCTTCGTTACCGAGCAGGGTAAAGGCAAGAAGGTACCTCTTTCGGAGTTCAATTCTCAGAGGAGGTCGGGAAAGGGAAACCTTGGAATAAAACTTTCTGAGGACGATGGATTGAAAGACCTTAAGCTTCTGGAAAGAGGCGAAGAGATTCTCTTGTGCAGTGAGCGTGGAAAGGCCGTTAGGTTGAGCATCGATGATATAAGTCAATTCCAGCGATACGCTAAGGGCGTAAAGCTGATGGAGTTGGAAGAATTCGATCGGATTGCTACCACGACCGTTATCTAATGGAGGTTTAACGAGATGGATTTTGAGGGGCAAATAGAAAGAATAAAAACCGGGACTGCGGATTTAATTCCCGAGGAGGAACTGAAGGATAAGTTGGAATTAGCGGAGGAAGAGGATCGCCCGCTTCGAGTTAAGCTGGGCGTCGATCCATCTTCACCGGACCTGACGCTCGGTCACGCCGTTGTTCTCAGAAAGTTGAGACAACTGCAGGATTTGGGGCATAAAGCGGTGATGGTCGTCGGGGACTTTACCAGAAGAATAGGAGATCCTTCCGGGCGTTCCGAAACCAGGGAGATAATGGGCGCTAAGGAAATCGAGGAGAACATGAAGGACTACGAGAGACAGGTTTTTAGAATTCTCGACCCGGAGAGGACCGAATTTCGCTACAATTCGGAATGGCTTGGTAAACTTACCTTCGAAGATATTATCGAACTGACCTCCAAGTACACAGTTGCCAGAATGCTTGAGAGGGACGATTTCTCGAAAAGATACGAGAACAACCAGCCTATTTCAATTTTGGAGTTCATCTATCCCCTTGCTCAGGCTTACGATTCTGTCGCGGTTGATGCGGATATTGAACTGGGAGGAGCGGATCAGCGATTTAATCTAATTGTCGGGCGGCACATTCAGCGGGAATTTGACCAGGACCCTCAAATAGTTCTGACTGTCCCCCTGCTTACCGGAACCGACGGTACGGACGCCATGAGCCAGACTAGGGGGAACTACATCGGGATAAACGAGGAGCCGGAGACGATTTACGGTAAGATAATGTCCATTACCGATGATACGATGCCGGAATACGTCAAACTCCTGACGGATCTATCGATGGAAGATATGGAAGACCTTCACCCGAAAGATCAAAAGAAGAAGCTTGCTCACGAGATAGTCGGTAATATTTATTCCGAGGTCGAAGCCTCTCACGCGGAAGAGGAATTTGAAAATGTTTTCGAGCAGGACGGAAGGCCGGAAGATTTGAAAGAGGTAACTGTGCCCGCCGAAAAAATCAAGGAGGACGGAACCATCTGGATTCTGGATCTTCTCGAGCTTTCGGGCTTCGTTTCCAGTCGCTCCGAGGCCAGGAGGCTTATAGATCAGGGAGGAGTCAGGCTGGACGACGAGAAGGTGACAGAAGTTGACTTCGATCCTCTCATAGAAGAAGACAGAATACTCCGGGTGGGCAAAAAGAAGTTTGCGAGGATGGTGCCTGAAGGCACTTAATATTTAATTAACGGGTGATCAAAATGGCCGATTGTGTATTTTGCGACATTGTAGATGGGGATATTGATGCCCACGTCGTCTACGAAAACGACGAAGCTCTGGCTTTTCTGGATGCTAACCCTATTGTTGATGGTCACACTGTAATAGTGCCGAAAAAACATGTCGAAAGGTTTTCCGATATGCCTAAAGAAGTAATTGGCGACACCTTTTTAGCCGTTCGTGAGGTCAACCGGGCTATTTTAACCGGCCGTGACGCCGACGGAACTAACGTAGGTTTAAACGACGGCAAGGCGGCGGGTCAGGCGGTTCCCCATACTCACATCCACGTAATTCCGAGATATTCCGGAGATGGCGGGGGCTCTCTCCACTCTATAGTTAGCGCGGAAGCTAAAGAAGAACTCGAAGAAGTTGCCAGACAGTTGAAGTCGGCGATTTGAACTTATCGGGTCAAAAGTTTAGTTGTTCTTCTCTTTGTCCGAATTTTAAGTCTTCAAAAAAGTACTTTTCCAGATGGGAACTGGAGAGATCGCCCGGTGAAGCCGGGCGAATTTTCATTAAAAATGGCTAAAAAGCGGTTCGATGAACGAGTAGACAGAACTGGCACGAATTCGGTCAAGTGGGACTACAGGGACGAGATATTTGGTAGGAGTGACGTTTTGCCCATGTGGGTTGCTGATTCGGATTGGCCGACCTCCGATGCCGTAATCGAGGCAATTATCGAGCGGGCCGAGCACGGCGTTTTTGGCTACACTAAGCCCGGAGAAGAGACGGATAAACTCGTAGTAAACTGGTGGAAAAAGAGATACGACTGGGAGATCGATCCCTCCTGGATTGTCTATACGAACGGGGTAGTCCCGACGTTGAGCATGGTGATTGATAGCTTTGCTCGACAGGGTGAAGGGGTAGTTCTTCAGCCTCCCGTCTATTATCCGTTTTTTACATCTGTAAAACGGGGGGGTAGCCAGATACTTACCAACGAACTGAAACTGGAGGGGGATCGGTATGAAATGGATTACGAGAACCTGCTCGAATTGTGTAAGCGAGACGGCGGGTCAATCCCATCCGTCCCACCTCCCGCAATGATGGTTCTCTGTAACCCCCATAATCCCGTAGGTAGAGTCTGGAATGAAGATGAACTTGACCGGCTGGCCGGGATTTGTCTAAAAAGAGATGTGCTAATTGTCTCGGATGATATCCACTCGGAGTTTGTTTACGAAGGTAGCAGTTATAACCCGATAGCCTCCCTTTCGGACGAGATAGCGAATAACACGATTACCCTGAGTTCCCCCAGTAAAGCGTTCAATACGGCAGGCCTACCGGCATCGCTGGCTATAATCCCGAATGAAACTCTCCGAAACAGGTTCGAAGTCGCTCGGAATAGGGTTTTAAAAAGCCCAAGCGTATTTGGCCTGGAAGCATTAAAGACCGCTTATCGAGCTGGAGAAGAGTGGCTGGACGACGAGCTCGCTTATCTGGAGGACAACAGGCAGTTTAGCTATGATTATGTCAAAAATAAAATTCCTCTGGTTGAACCTATTAAGCCAGAAGGAACGATACTATTATGGATGGATTGTCGGTCCCTGGAACTCGAAAACCGGGAACTTGAAGACCTGGTGGTAAACGAAGCCAGAGTAGGGTTGGATTTCGGTCACTGGTTCGGGCCCGGTGGTGACGGGTTCCTCAGGCTCAACTTTGCTTGCCCCCGGGAAATACTGGAGGAAGGGTTGGAGAGGATTTCCAGGGCAGTAGAGTCGATTACTTGAAGACCTCATCTTAAGGTGATAATTCTTCCCATAATTTACACTCATCTTAAATAATTCATTTCCTTTTTGAAGAAGATCCGCTTCTACCGTTTATATTCCCTAAATCCGTTCCAGAAAGGATTTAGCAGTTCCTAATTACTGCGTGATAGTTCGTTGAATTAGTCAAGGATTTATTTTAGAGGTAGTACAAGTTTGATAATACATTTATCCTCTGTATAATTTGACGCAATATCTAATTCTTGAAGGGTGGTTGACTTGAACGGGTTAACGTTTCTCACCGTTTTTCTTGTATTAGCCCTCGTCGATTTTTTCGTCCCCTTCTATCTTCTCGGTGACGTAGCCCGGTTCACCGGAAGTTACCTTTTCTGGTGTCTGTTTGCGCTGGTAGTGATCGTGGCTGGTTCCTTCTACGTTAAGAATACCTGGGGGGAGGGACGGTGAACCAGTTCTACGTCTGGATAGCTCTCCTATCCTGGATTGGAATCGCTACCGGTATTGCCTACCTTGCGAAGCGCGGCCTGGGAGAAGGAGCGACGGAGTATTTTATCGGAGGTAGAAAGCTGGGAGGGTTTATCTCGGGCATGACGTATAGTGCCACCACTTACAGTGCTTTCATGCTCGTGGGCTTGGTGGGGTTAACGTATAGATC
>CAZYPS010000013.1:0-31371 GCA_964649445.1 uncultured Thermotogae bacterium
TTCAGCAGCTTTCTCTCCTCCACCTGATTTGAATATCTCCGTCTTTTCACCACAGCTGGGACAGACAAACCCGCTCATATTCTCAACGATTCCTATCACCGGCAGATCGAGCTTTTTAGAAAAGTTAACCGCTTTCTTTGAATCAAGCAGAGACAGGTCCTGAGGTGTAGTTACTATTATCGATCCATCTGGATCACTTAACAATTGAGCGATCGACAGAGGTTCATCCCCTGTCCCTGGAGGGAGGTCGATTATAAGATATTCCAGTTTTCCCCAGTTTACATCACCCAGGAACTGTTTTATTGCTTTCATTTTCAGCGGACCGCGCCAGACTACAGGAGAATCCGCATCCGGCAGAGTAAAGCCGATTGACATTACTTTTAAATTGCCAAGAGATGGGGGTTCTATGTTGTCTCCATCTCCGGTAATTTTCCGCCCTTCCAGTCCCATGATTTTGGGAATATTGGGGCCGTGGAGATCTGCGTCGAGTAATCCAACTTTGCTATCAGTTTCTTCCGCGAGCGAAGTCGCCAAGTTTGCTGACACGGTGCTTTTGCCTACTCCACCTTTGCCGCTCATAACGACCAGCGAATGTTCTACGTTTTCGAGATTTATATCTTCTTGACCTAGCTTTTTCGTTTGTTTTTTGGGTCTATCTTCCATGATTCCTCCCGGGAACTTTGTTCGAGCTACACGGAAACTTTGTATTAATTGATTTAAAATTCTCTAACCAAAATAATTATTATTTATAATTTGCTAGAAAACCAGTAGGAAAGATAAACAAATACGGCATTTAAAAAATTTCTATAAAAATTTAGCGAATGAAATCGTTGAAATTGAAGGTAAGTTAAAGACGTACCTTACTCCTCGTAATCCTCGTTCCTTCTCCACTCGTAACCCGGTTCTTCTTCCATTACCTCACCTTCCCTCCTTTCCTTTACCACGTGTGTGCCAAGGATGGAAAGCAGGAAAAGTAAAATTAAGAAGACAATTAAAAAAACTGCTACGGCTATTCCAGGAATAAACCCTATTCTAGCACGCTCCAGGGCAACACTCATAGTCTCGGCCTGGGTAGGGTGGATGATTATTTTCATAAACCAGCCGAGGATTATGGTGAAAAAGATCCAAAGGTAGACACGTCTAAGCCTGACAGCCAGGGCTGTCCAGAGAGTCACTTTATGTTCAGGTTCCCGAAGGTCGTTTGAGAGGACTTTCATCCACTCTTTCCTCGGCAGACTAGCTTCCGGATCCAGCATATTTGAGAGAAAGTTTTCTTCGAGAAGCCTCAACCGGGAACGCCAGACTTCGTGAAACTGATAACGGTTTGCTTCCAGGGTAAGTATCGCCGAAGTTACAGGTATAGTTAATAATATCAGAGCAGGATGTCGGTTGGGGGAGGCGTAAGCCCAGCTAATCATACCTGCTACCATTACCATTGACCAGTAAGGCGTTCGATCCAACCTATTGCGCCAGGTATTGACGCGCTGGACCTCACCACGATAGAGGTGAACTAGAACGTTACTGAGAATATCGCTGGTTATTTTTGGTTCTACTTCATCATTTTCAAAATCATCTGACATAATTTCACCATTAACCATCTATTAAGTTTATCCTAAAAGCGAGTCACGCGCAAAACGTCCATTTTACCGGGGAAAGGCTAAAATAATCCCGATATTTTTCGATACAATTAATCTAAGAACGGAATCCCGGGTTACTTGACTTAAAAAGACAATTACATTCGGGCCTCAGTTCGACGAGAATGCATTTTTAAAACCTCAACTCCTTGAAGTTTCCACTCTGTATAAACTGTTTCAATCAGGGAATATACCATACTTCCAGATGTTAATCAATAACCCCAGAGACATCACCACTACTACAAATAAAAAAGTTATGTTAAACGAGAATAATTCTATTAGCCCTCCTGCAAGGAAAGGACAAAGGGGCGGTAAAGGCTATAGTGGTTCCCCGAATTACCGAGTACGTCGGGCGTTTCATTTCCGGAGCCAGTGCCAGAAGTTGGGTGCTAAATCCTACCCGCCTGGCGTTTATACCTGCCCCAGCGAGGACGAAGGTAATAGCGCAGAAAACCGGCAATACCAATCAAAAGAGCACCGCCGGAGAGCAGGAACAAGGTTGCATAATTTCCGGGAAAGTCCAAAACAAAGCTGTCACCAAGGATGTATCTAACCAGAAATCCCGTACCGAAGGCAAGAAAGCTACCGGTTATCTGGCGTGCCGCGTAAAACTTATCCCGGTTATCTCGGCTTGTTGCTTTACATATTACGTCGGTCAGTGCGACCTGCCAGTGAGTATATAAGGAAGGAGAGAAACAGGAGAGACAGGAAAAAATTGGGATTTCCTACACCGCGCCACATTACAAGAATCCCAGGAAGAACCAGATAGATGCACGAGATAGGGTTGCCAGATAAAGGAACGGCTTCTTTTTGACCCTGGGTTCGATGTAGTCAGAAAACAATACCTGGGGGAGGTGCCCGGTGCTAAAATATATTGAAGGGAGCATTGCTCTCAGAGCTTGGATCCAGTTACGGAACTTACAAAGACTGGCAGAATAAGATCTATATCCGCGAGCCTACTGCTTGCCCGCAGGAAAGTACCGTGAATTACTCCACCCAGGTAATTTTTTTGCTCCTCTTGAGCTTCAGGCAACCTTTTTCATCAGAGCAAGATTAACCATTCCGTTTTTATATCGCAAGTTGTATACCGGTGAACCGAAGTCGAAGTTATTTTTAATACACCACTTGACAATGTTTTGTGCATATGATAATATAGGTCGTAGAGAACAACAAATCATCAAAGAGGTGATGACAATGCCATTTGGCGATAGAACTGGACCGAGAGGAAGAGGGCCAAGAACAGGAAGAGGTCTTGGGTATTGCTCGGGTTTTGAAACTCCCGGTTATACCAAAGGAATGGCCCGAGGTGGGGGAAGGGGATTTGGAAGAGGATTCGGGCCCGGCAGAAGATTTGCTGGAGGATATAGGTCAGTTAACCCAAATTCTAGAGGCTACTGGGGACCTTATGGTCCCACAGCCAGAAGCCAGAAAGAGGCCAGGGAATCCGAAAAAGAATACCTTGCTAACGAAATAGAAGCGCTCGAAGAAGAACTGCAGGCAATGAAGCAACGAATGAAGGAACTAAATAAAGAAAGCGGAAGAAGGGAGTAAGAAGATGAACTTAGCTGTCTCCGCAACCGGGGACGAACTTGAATCAAAACTGGACAGACGGTTCGGCCGTTGTTCGTATTTCATAATCGTGGACCCGGCTACTATGGAATTCGAAACAATACAGAACGCCAGCCGGGGTGCTTCGAGCGGAGCCGGTGTTAGGGCCGCAGAGATCCTGGCGGATTTGGAAGTGGATAACTTGATCACCGGAAACATCGGGCCTAACGCGTACAATGGCCTAACGGCTGCCGGAATAGTAATATTTACCGGAGCTTCAGGCACAGTGAAGGAAGCAATCGCCAAATACAAAGAGGGAGAATTATCCCGGACAAACGAACCCACGACAGCTGGGGGTACTGGCAAGTCTCGGTAAAAAACGGAGGAAATATGAGAATTTGCTTTCCCACGGAAGGTAGTGCAGGGCTTGAGGAATCAATAGGTGAGCATTTCGGTAGGGTTCCTACTTACACGATAGTTGATAGCGAGACCGAGGAAGTTGAGGTAATTCCCAACAACAGCACTCACAAAGGAGGAAAGGGTTTACCGGCAGATCTCCTCGCGCAGGAGGGCGTGGACGTGATGGTATGTTCCGGTCTGGGAAGGAAAGCCATTAAGCTCTTCGAAGAACACGGTATCGAGGTATGTATAGGTACCAGCGGCAAAGTAAAGGGAGCGCTGGAAGACTGGCGAAACGACGGTTTAAATAGTGCTTCCCGGTCGGACGCCTGCAATCGACACGAATTTGGCGATCACGGTCATAGCTAATTAAATTTACCAAATTTCTCAAAAATCGCCGAGTACTCCCCGGGGCAACACTCCGGGGATTAATCGGCTTTACTTTGTTTGATAGTACATTGTAACGGGATTATTGGCTATTTTTGTATAAAAGGAGATTCATGCAGATTACGGTATCCGCGGGTAAGGGGGGAACGGGAAAGACTACAGTTGCAGTAAATCTTGCGCTCGTTCTTGCGGAGATTCATTCGGTGGAGTTCCTGGATTGTGACGTTGAGGAGCCCGACGCCGGAATATTTTTAAAACCGGAGATCGAAAATAGCGAACCGATAACTATAGAAATTCCCGAGATCTCCGAGGACGTTTGTACTTATTGCGGTGATTGTTCCGAAGCCTGCGAATTCAACGCAATCGCGACCTTCAGTGAGACCGTTCTGGTTTACCCGGAACTTTGCCACGGGTGTGGGCTCTGTTCCCGGGTTTGTACCGCCGACGCAATCTCTGAGCGAAGCAAGATTATTGGGGAAGTCAGAAGAGGGTCCACTGGATCAATCGACTTCTACGAGGGAGACTTAACCATAGGTGAACCCATGGCTACTCCGATAATCAGGGAGATGAAAAAGAAAGTAACAGAAGAAAATATCTCGATTTTGGATTCTCCCCCCGGTACCGCCTGCCCGGTAATCGAAAGCCTTCACGGAAGTGATTTCGCCCTGCTCGTTACGGAACCGACTCCGTTCGGGCTACACGACCTTAGGCTTTCCGTTAAGGTGGCCAGGGAGATGAATATTCCGGTGGGGGTAGTAATCAACCGATACGATATAGGGGATCAAAGTGTCGAGGATTACTGTGAGAGCGAAGGGATTCCAGTATTAACGAAAATTCCGAATGACAGAAAAATTGCCGAACTTTACTCTAACGGAGTACCTTTCGTGGATAAATTTGACGATTGGAAGGGACGATTCAACCAGATTTTTGAAGAAATAATCCGGATAGTTAGCCCTCGGACTAAATCGGTTGAAATCTAAACTTACGAATTGACGGCAAACCGGGTATAAGATGAAGCAACTCTTAGTAATTAGCGGGAAAGGTGGTACCGGAAAAACGACACTGGTTTCGTCCTTTGCTTCGCTCGCCGGGGGCAAGGTTCTCTCTGATTGTGACGTGGATGCCGCTGATCTGCACTTAGTTCTCAATCCCCGGGACGATCGAAAAGAAGAGTTCTCCGGGGGCAAAGAAGCAATAAAAGATAACAGCAAGTGTACGGAGTGTGGGCTCTGTTACGAGAGCTGTCGGTTCGACGCTATAGACGAAAACTACGAGATTGACCACTTCCGCTGCGAGGGGTGCGGGGTCTGTGCTTACGTGTGTCCGGAAGACGCTATAACGATGGAAGACGTACTGTCAGGGTATTCCCTGGAAACTACCACGGAGCACGGGAGCATGGTTCACGGAGAATTACAGGCGGGTGAGGAAGCGTCCGGGAAGCTGGTAACAGAAATAAAGCAAAAGGCCAAAAAACTGGCTGAGGAAGAAGGTCAGGAACTGGTTATAATTGATGGATCACCGGGCACGGGCTGTCCCGTTATATCGTCGCTGGCGGACGTAGACCTTGCGCTGATAGTCACCGAGCCAACGGAGTCCGGGTTTAGCGATCTGAAAAAGGTTACGGAGCTTTCAAATAACTTTGAGATCGAGCACGCAATCGTGGTCAACAAGCACGATCTCAACCA
Organism: uncultured Thermotogae bacterium; assembly: GCA_964649445.1. Taxonomy (GTDB): domain Bacteria; phylum Bipolaricaulota; class Bipolaricaulia; order M55B111; family M55B111; genus JAGXLP01. The sequence goes on from CAZYPS010000013.1 coordinate 5,654, forward strand.
CGGAAAGGTTAGTGAAATAGAAAAGTACGCTGAAGAGAACGACATACCGATAATAGGAAGGATACCCTACGATTCAAATGTAACGAGAGCCATGGTCGAGGGAGAAAGTATAGTAGAATATTCTGTCGACGGAGCTTCAGAAGCCATTAGAGATATATGGAGGAAAGTCGAGAATAAACTTTTAGGACTTTAAGCTAACCGACTTCCAGACCCGACCAGCAATAATTCGGGGGTAAAACAATTTGAAATTAACCGGAGTATACGACAATACAGCCGAAAAAGAGGGGCTAATTCATGGCTGGGGGCTTTTCTCTTTTTTTACCTACAGACACGAAAGGGTTTATTCGACTTCAACGCCGACTAACCCTTCTGGTTAGTAATTAAAAGAACTGGAAATCTGAGATGGACGGAGTATTTCTATCTCACCCTCACTGTGACCAAGTCGGCGGCCTGTCAGGGTGCTGAAGAAAAATCGATGTTAACATTTTTAACCAGATCTTTTCCGGTCTCTTGAAGTAGTCGGTCGAAAGTTACAGCGCGGACGCGGACATTTTGACGGAGGTGCTGGAAATTTTTGAAGGTGGCTGGTAGACGGGAGAACTCAAAGGCTTTCATAAAGGGCAGGAGATTCCGGAACAGGCATTAGTAATTGTTTCTTTCCGGGGATGGTAGTTATTTCAAGTTGTCCATATCCTGCGATAACAAGGGTGGTCAGGATCTAAAAGTTGTAGCCTGGAAACATCCTACCTTGGGTTAGGAGGGTTTCATCTCAGTTTCAAAAAGAGGAGAGAAAGTAAAGAAAAATCTTGGGGAGGATTGGGGGGAATCCGTGAACAACCTTCCTCCTACCAATTATACAGGTGGGGAAGCGACTGATAACTGATAAGAGAAAAATACGGTGAGGACTTTTCGGATTTCGGTCTCGGGCCTGAATTATTATTTAAACACCCATCTCGAAAGAACTTTTTGATCTTTTTGCGTTTGAAAGATTGCATCACAGCCACTAGAATAGGTCAGAAGAGGTGGAAGTATGGAAAGAGTGAGGGTGAAGGCTTTATTAGTTGATACGTCAAATAATGCTCCTGTCGTACTACTTGAGGGTGACAAAGATCACAAGGTTATGCCAATATGGATCGGTCAAAATGAAGCCCTCGCTATCTCTCTTAAACTCCAGGGAAAGGAGTTTGAACGACCACTTACCCATGACTTGCTGAAATCCGTCCTAGATAAATTGGGCCAGGACTTAGAAAGAGTGGTTATAGACGATCTTAGTGACAAAACCTACTACGCCACCCTTAAACTGAGAGGACCCAATGACGAGGAGTTAAAAATTGACTCCCGCCCTTCCGATTCAATCGCCCTGGCACTTAGAACTGGCAGCCCAATATTCGTAGATGATGAAATATTTAACGACGTGGCTATGGAATCTCCGTTTGACGAAGAAGATATTCAGGACGAAGAAGCTGGGGAAGAGTTCGAAGATTTCCTCGATCAGAAGATGGAACTGAGAAAGTTTAAGGAATTCACCGACGACAGTTAATCTCCTTTTTGCTTCCCGCAAGGCCCAAATATGTCTGAAAAAGAAAGATTGGATGTTCTCCTAACTGAAAGGGGGCTCTGCAAGAGCAGAGAGAAGGCTAAAAGAGAAATAATGGCTGGTAACGTTTACGTGGCTGGCCAATTGAAAGACAAACCCGGAAAGAAGTACTCCAGAAATTCCGAAATTACAGTTGAGAGAGACGAAAAACGTTACGTTAGCCGGGGCGGAAAGAAGCTGGAAGCTGCCCTGGAGGATTTTCAGCTGGACGTACAGGGCTATGAGGTTTTGGATATAGGTGCTTCGACTGGCGGTTTTTCGGATTGTATGTTGAGAAAAGGTGCCAAAAAGGTATGGGCACTTGACGTGGGGAAAGGTCAACTTGACTGGAGTCTGAGGCAGGACGATAGAGTCACGGTGATCGAGGGAAAGAACGCCCGTTATTTAAAGCCGGAAGAGATAGGGACCGAACTCGATCTCGTTACGATAGACGTTTCCTTTATTTCACTAGAATTAATCATTCCCAACGCAAAAGAACTTCTCCTACCCGACGGCAAAATCCTCGCGCTTGTAAAACCTCAGTTCGAAGCAGGACCGGAGAAAGTAGAGGACGGAGGAGTGGTGGCTGATCCCGAAACCCACGAGGAGGTCCTCTTAAAAATTGCTGACTTCGCGGGCTCGAAAGGTCTTTCTGTCGAAAACTGCACTTTTTCCCCTATTCAGGGAAAATCGAGCAGTAATATAGAATATTTCTTCCTGCTTTCTCGTTCGGGTGAGGGACTAAACACTAATGAAATTACCAGGGTAGTTGATTCCGCCCACGAAGAGTTTTCCTGAATTAATAAGTTGTTCTATCCTATTTTCTTAGTTGGAGGTTTTCTATTTGATAATTGCTGCTCTTACCGGTGGAATAGCCTCCGGTAAAACCGAGGTACTTAAAGAGGCGAAATCGTTTTCTGGTGTGAAAACGGTTCAGGCGGATGATGTTGCAAAAGAAGTATACAACCCGGACAATCCCTGTTTTGACCAAGTGCTGGATTTATTTGGTGCACGGATTCTGGAAGATGACGGTTCCGTGAACCTTAAAAGGGTTTCCGAAATAGTTTTTTCCGACACAAAAATTTTGGAAGAGCTGGAAAAAATAACACACCCATACGTAAAAGGTCGCCTGGAAGGCCTGTTAGAATCTTACGAAAAAGAAAATACCGACCTAACTCTAATCGAGATTCCTTTGTTGTTTCAATCTTCTGGAGAAGATTTCAATATTTTCGATAGGGTAATACTCGTAGAGGTCCCTGAAGAAGAGCAACTCAGAAGGTTGGTGGAGAGAGACGGGATTTCCGAAAAAGAAGCGAAGAAAAGAATTGAACTACAGAAGCCCCCGAAAATCGCGAGAGAGAAGTCGGATTTTGTAATAAATGCTGACGAAACGGTTGAAGAGACAAGACATCAGGCACAAGCCCTGATAAAAGAGTTATTAAATTAAGAACTTTCTCTTAGCAAGTTTTTCTATGAAATCACTGTCATTATATTCAATCCATTCTCCTGAAACTATTTGATGACTTTCGTGACCTTTGCCCGCTACCAGCAAGCAATTTCCGGGCTTTAATTCGTCCATTGCCGTTTCAATAGCCGATTTTCTCTCCGGAATCACATCGTAATTAGCACCTTTCCCAACACCCTCTTCTATCTCGTCCAGGATTTTGGTTCTATTCTCCCCTTTTGGGTTATCGTCGGTGATGAAGAAACGATCAGCGTATTTCGTCGCTACTTCGGCCATTTCCGGTCTTTTGCCGCGGTCACTCATACCACCACAACCAAAAACCAGTAATACTTTTTCGTAGTGATCCCCCAGTTCGAGGAGAGTTCTCTCGAGAGCTCCTGGGTTGTGGGCAAAATCAACGTAAACGTCCGAGCCATTATCGAGTTCCAATTTTTCCAATCTTCCGGGTAATGGTTCAGCTTCTTCGAGCCTTTCGACGATTTCTGAAAGCTCGATTCCTCTTATCAACCCAACCGACGAGGCGGCAAGAGCATTGTACACGTTGTATAACCCGGGAAAGTTCAACTGAAGGTGTTCACTCCCCCAGGGTGTATTAAGTCGGAAAGAAATTCCGGTTTTCTCTTTGTTGATCTCTTCTGCCCGAACGTCGGGATTCTTATCGATCCCGTACTTTATGGTCTCCGCCTTCGTTTCATTTACGATTCTACCCGATAGATCTTCGTCTCCATTTACTACCGCGGTGTCGTCCTCCGTTAGTTGAGTGAAAAGTTTGATCTTCTCGGCGGCGTATTCTTCCATCGAGTCGTAAAAATCAAGGTGGTCCCTGGTAAGATTGGTAAAAACTCCACAATCAAAATCCACCCAAGATACCCGACCGAAACTCAAGCCGTGCGAACTGACTTCCAGGACGAAATTTTTGATCCCTTTTCCCAGGCTGGTTCTTGCAATTTCATGAATTATAGGGGGCTCTGGTGTGGTAACCGGTTCTTTCTCGGGAAGGGATTCAAGGTGAGTCAAAGTAGTGATAAGATCCGTATCTTTCCCAAGAACCTGACCGGTAAGGTGGGCGGAAGTTGTTTTTCCGTTAGTTCCCGTTATACCGACTACAAAAAGTTCTTCAGTCGGTCTATCGAAAAAAATATGACTGATCCGGGCAAGCAGCTCTCTGCTATCCCCAACCCGAACGTAAGTACAGGGATTGCCTGCGATCTCCGAATAGGGAACTTCTCCAAATACGACTCCGGCACCCTTTTTTACTGCCTGAGGAATATACTTGTGCCCGTCCGTCTTATTACCGGAAATTGCGACAAAGGCACCCCCCGGTTTTACGGCTCGAGAATCGAAAAAGACTCCCGTTATCGTTTTTCGATCCGAACCGTGTACTGACCGGTATTTTATCTCGGATAAGAGTTCAGATAGATCCTTTTTCATTATCATTCTTGCTTTTTGTAAACATAGTACTCATAACCGTCATCGTTCGTGCCTGTTCTTACCGGATCCCAGCCCGGTAACTTATGATAAAAGGAAGCCACTCTTGCTCCCGCGGACAACTCTCGGTCAAATTTCGAAACAAGCTTAGAGTTTGCTTCTTCCGAGAGGAATATAATAACGGCATCCGCTGGGGTAAGATCGACTTCGTACATATTTCCCCAGAGTACCTTTGCTCTAGAATTGCTACCAGAGAAAACTAACCTTAACCAGGAAACCAGTACCCTAAATGGATCTATTTCCACTCCAATTGCCCTTGCACCTCGATCCCTCACGACCCGGGCCAGCCACCTCCCGTCCCCACAGCCGAGATCGTAAACCAGATCGTCGGAACTGATGTCGAGTGAATCGAGTATCTGCGTGATCGTTTCGTGGTCCGTTGGCTGCCAGAGAGCGTCCAGAGTTAAGTTCCAGCCGATCCACCCCAGAGCCCCCAGACCCAGAAAGGATAATATGAGTATTATCATACGGTCGCTTCTTTCATCCCTTTTAACGTCCTGCTCAAGTAAGATAAAGTGGGCTCTGACTTTTTATCAGGGCCAACGACTTGACCTAAAAACTATGTGACCTGGCGAGAAGGATTTTTAATCACTGACAGTTCGAGGTTCTGGCGGAGGGGGTGGGATTCGAACCCACGGAGCCGCGAGGCTCTCCGGTTTTCAAGACCGGTGGTTTTGGCCACTCGCCCACCCCTCCCCGTAGTTGGAAAGCAAATAAGTTTAATCACTATTACATTTCCTGGCAAGACCTAGTCCTCTTCGCTTTCCTCATCCGGAATCATTTCTTCCTTGGGGCCTTCGACTTCCTGGAGCTTCTGAACGTAAATATCGACCTTATTAATTTTCAGTCCGGTTTTGCTTTCCACGTCCTCCTTTACCTTTTTCTGGGTTTTCTTTGCTATTTCATGGACCGGATAGCCCTGTTTTACCGCGATCTTCAACGTTATAGAAACTTCGTTTCCGTCGAAGTCTATGCTGACGCCTCGACGTTTGCTTCCGAAGATCCGTCCGATATCTTCCGTGACTGAAGACTTCTTTTGTCCCAGTCCCTCTATCTGGGAAGCAGCTCCGGCAACAACAGCAATAACTACTTTCTCCGATATAGTTATCGTGCCTTTATCGTTGACTACCCCGCCATCTATCTCCCTGGTACCGACCATCTCTTCGTTTTCGGCCATGTAGTTCACCTCCTCACACATTATAGTCATTAACAAACCTCATTTACACAACCGTAATTTCCTTGTCTTGGGAGTGCAAAGATAAGTTCGTCCAGTTAATATTATATCCAACCATAAAAATATTATATTCTTAGAGGAAGTGATAGGGTGCTAAAAATCTCCGTCGGTAGTACGAATCCCGTTAAGCTAGAAGCCTCCGCAGAAGCGTTCGAGCTGGCTCGAAAGGAAGTGGAGGTCACAAAATTTGACGTTCACTCTGAGGTCTCGGACCAACCTACATCGGATCGAGAAGCGATCCGAGGGGCAAGGAAGCGAGCTGAAAAAGCCAGGGAACGAGGAGATTTCGATTTTGGCGTGGGGCTTGAGGGGTCAGTATCTGACACAAGCTTTGGCATGTTCTTAACCGGTTGGGCATACTTGCTGGACAATAAAGATAGCTATCTCGGTGGTGGAGGTAGGTTGCAGCTTCCAAAACCGATTGCCGACAGAGTTAGGAATGGAGAGGAACTGGGACCTGTAATGGACGAGGTAACGGGTAGAACCGGGGTAAAGGAGAACGAAGGAGCAATTGGAGTCTTTACAAATGGAATTATTTCAAGAAAAGAGGCTTACCGGAACGCACTGGTATTTGCCCTCGCAAAATACCTTAATCCCGATCTCTATCGTTGAGCGAAACCTCCATTTATAGATTCGAAGATCTTCTTAATAAATGATTGATCTTTTTATAGAACAAAGAGTTCGTCTCTTTTCTTCAATCAAATGGGCAAAATGTCAGTATTTCGCTCCCGGTCGATAGGCTATAACGTAAAATACCGACAAGGAATCACTCCGATCTTTCTCCGTATAGCTCCGTTAGCTTGTGAAGAAATTCCTTGGTCCTGTCGCGCTCGGGATTATTGAAGAACTGGTTCGGCGTACCTTGTTCTATAATCTTACCGCCTTCCATGAAGATTATTTCGTCGGAAACGGAGTTTGCGAACCCCATCTCGTGCGTTACGACTAGCATAGTCATACCCGATTTCGCTAGGTCCTTCATTACTTCGAGTACTTCACCAATTAATTCGGGATCAAGTGCTGAAGTTGGTTCGTCGAACAGAATTATTTTGGGTTCCATGGCAAGTGCCCGAGCTATTCCGACTCTTTGTTTTTGCCCGCCGGATAACTGTGCTGGATAGGACTCCGACTGGTCCGAAAGTCCTACTCTATCAAGCTCCTCCATTCCAATTCTATGAGCTTTCTCTTTGCCGAACCCTTTAACTCTTCTCAGTCCGAGGGTAACGTTGCCCAGAGCTGTCAAATGCTCGAACAGATTGAAGTGCTGGAAAACCATGCCAATTCTCTGTCGGAACTTGTTAATATCTTTAGAACTGTCGGTAACTTCTTCGCCTTCCAGCCATATACGGCCCTGGTCGGGAGACGTAAGCTGGTTTATGCATCGTAGTAAAGTACTCTTCCCCGTTCCCGAAGGTCCGATAATTACTTTGGTCTCGGCTTGGTCCATATCAAAAGACACGCCTTTGAGAACCTCTTCCTTTCCATATCTTTTATAAATATTTTCGACAACCAACAAATCTTGATTGTCCATTCAATTGTCCTCCCCGTTGTTAAACAAAAATTGTGTGAATCTTTCACTTAAAACCAAACCGTCTTTAGTTTTCGCCTAACTTCCCAAAATAAAATCTATTGTGACCGCAAAATTCAATCTTGATATTTCATACTTCAGTCAGGTAAAGATAATAACACTTATTAAATATACTAAAATCAACCAAAAAAGCCAACGGTGTTCTACATTTTAGTTATCAACTATCGAAGGTTTAAATCGTCAGTAATTATTCGGCTTAGGTTGATCAATACAAAATTCGGGAGTGAAACTGATTAACTTAGAGGGCTCAAGTCTCTGGAATCAGTCCCCCACAATTGTCACCTCCGTTTTCTTGGATATTTAACCTGCAAAAGGCTAAAGTTAATTGTTATGATTAAGGGATAATAGTTCGTTGTATATCTAAATTATAAAGTTCAAATGCCGTACGGAATCCTAATCTCTGGAACACTAATCCGGGATATAAGTTACGGTCATTAATTTATTATCTAACCAGGAGGAATTATAGATATGAGAGGTCTAAAAGCGAACGGACGAAAGTTTAACGTAATTTTACTGGTTCTGCTTGGCTTATTGTTTATTATCCCGACTTCCCTCGCCGCGCAGGAAGTAGACTTCCTTGGACTGTCAGAGATCGAAAAAGGAATGAAGGGCGTGGGTAAAACGGTAGTAAAAGGAAAGAAGATTTCCACGTTCTCAGTAGAAGTCGTTGATGTTATAAACAAACCAGGCGAATTAGAGGATTTCATTATCGTAAGGGCAAGTGGAGAATCGATAGAAGAAGCAGGTGGCGTTGCTCAGGGGATGAGCGGAAGCCCGATTTACATAGATGATAAACTCGTAGGAGCATTGAGCAGATCCGCAACCTGGAGTAGAGAAACCAAGAACCCAATTGCCTTAATTACCCCAATAAAAACCATGCTCAAACTATTCGAGGAAGGTAGTGAAGGGAGAATGTCGGATTTGGAGGAAGAACGAGAAAGCTCCGTGAAAAACTCACTGGACGAGGTTTTTTCTGATAAAACCATTACCTTTGGAAGTGGCAGTGCCACCAGTTCAGGTGAGACGAACGGATTGATTTTCACCAGAAGTCAGGCGCCGGTTATGGTAAACGGTTTTTCCGAATCTGCTTTCAAAGCACTTTCCGAAGGTGTAGACACTTCGAAAGTCAAAAGAATCTACGATCCGTTAAAACTACTTGGTGAAAATTCAATAAGTAATTTCGAAAATGGCCTTTCAGAATACGACCTCTCATTTCATAACGTCCAGGCCGATGCAAGTAGTTCTGACAAAGCCATGGACATAACCCCCGGCGGGCCAATGGGTGTTGCTCTCACTCAGGGCGATTTCTCTATAGGAGCTCTCGGTACCGTTACTTATCAGAACGACGATGGAGTACTGGGTTTTGGCCACAGGTTCCTGCTTGGGGGAAACACGGACTACCTCCTTACCAAAGCACATGTCTTTGACACTGTAGATAGCTATCAGGCACCGTTCAAGCTGGGAAGCGTTGCCACCTCAGTTGGGACGATAACTCAGGACAGGACACAGGGAATCCTGGGAGAGGTCGGATCGGCTCCGAACCTGTTCGATACGGATATTAATGTAACTCAGAAAGATGGTAATTCTTCGACCAACTTCCAGACTGAGTTAGTCAAATCTTCCGATCTGGTCGGAGTACTTTCGTACGTAACGTTGAGAGAGAGTATGAACAGAGCGTTAAATCGAAGAGGCCCGGGCACCGTAAAAGTTAGTTACGAGATCTCCGGAGAAAACATGCCCGAGCCTATAAAGAGATCAGACATATTCTTCTCTCACACTCAGGCTTCTTTGCTGCCGTCACTGCAGGTGGCACTTTTCATCGATGCTCTGGCTCACAATCCATTCCAGAACCCTGAACTTGTTGATCTCCAGGTGGATGTCACATTTCAGGACTCCATTAATTCCGGACAGATTACTTACTTCGCAACTGATGGTAATGAGTACCACCCCGGAGACCTGCTCGCTTATCAGGTTAAGGTGAAAAATTACCGTGACGACCTCGTAGAAAAAACGGGAGCGTTTCAGATCCCCGGTAATATTCCCGAAGGCAAGTACATTGTGGCTGTCTATGGTGGTCCAAGACCGACCAAGGTTGCTCCTCCGGAAATTCTCGAAACCTTTGAGGACTGGGTAAGCTATCTCAACAACCTCAAAAGTTACGAACACCTATCAGTAGAGTTATTAAAGCCTATTTCCGAGAGTGTGGTACCTATGGCGAGCATAGGCTACATGTACGAGTCAGTAACCAGGGTCGACGAGAAATTTGAAGACAGGGTAATTTATGGAAATCAGGCAGTTGCAATACGGGTTACCGAAAACGAGGAAGAAAAAGCGGAAACCAGTTCACCCATGCAGGATCAGGGGGGGCAGGATTCCGAAGAATAATTTTAAAAAAGGTTGAATGCTAAATATACGGGAATTATCCGAGACTACCGGGGGGACGTTGACCAACTTTGAGCCCCGGGAAGTAAAAGGGTTTTCCATCGATTCCAGAAGTCTAACGAAGGGGGATTTTTTTATCCCCCTTCCCGGTTCTCGGACCGACGGCCATCAATTTCTCGACGAGGCTTTCGAAAAAGGAGCCTCTGGAGCTTTTGTTCGATCCCAGGAGTATATCGAACCTGAATTTTCCAACCTGGTAGTCGTCGGGGATACCGAAAACGCTCTATTGAATGCCGCCGAAAATTACCGGTCCCGACTTGATGTCTCAATAGCAGGAGTAACCGGGAGCTGGGGTAAAACCACAACGAAAGAACTAATAGCATCTATTCTCTCCGAATCGGGGAAGGTTTACAAATCACCAGGAAATTACAACACGGAATACGGCCTGCCTATATCCTTGCTCGAAATGGAAAAAACTGTCGACTACGGGGTTTTCGAGCTTGGACTTCAGTATCCCGGCGATATCGAAATGCTGAGCCAGGTTCTTTCTCCTACGATCGGACTAATAACTGGTGTAGGGAAAGTTCATAAGGAACATTTTCAATCGGTTGAGGAAATCGCCGAGGAAAAGTTAAAACTGGTTAAAGGAATGGACCGCGGAAGCAAAATCTTAATAAACAGGGATTCCGAACCATTGCGGGCTGCTGTAAATGAAAGTTCCGATTTTGTCTTTTTGGAATACGGAACGGAAGATCCCACCTGCAATTATTACGCAACGAACTTAAATTTAAACGGAACTAACGGAGTGTCTTTTCAGCTCAGGGGAAATCGAAATAGGAACGGCTCAGATGATGACCTCTCCCTTTCCCTGGAATCCTCGCTTATTTCTAAAGCAAACATCCATAATATCCTTGGAGCTTCAGCAGTTGCTCTTGAGATGGGTGTCTCCTTTCACAGCGTAAAAAAAGGCGTTGACATAAAACCACTTTCTCAGCGTCTAAATCCGATAGAAATTCCCGGCGGTTTAGTAATTGATGACACGTATAATGCCAATCCCGCCGCTACGATTAATGCGCTTGACCTGATCCGAGATATCGATTCCGAGATGAATAAATATTTTGTATTTGGCGACATGAAAGAACTCGGCGAGGATGCACCCAATTATCATCGGGATTTAGCACCTTATGTTAACGAACCGGGAATTAGCCAGGTGCTGGCAGTAGGTGAATTTACTGAAGCTCTGGTAAATGAACTGAACTCAGGTCAGCCTACAAACAACTTTACCCCAGCAGAGTGGTTCGAAACGAGGTCTGAATTAAAAAACAGACTTAGCGAGTTAATAGAAGGAGAAAATAATCTAGTTCTCGTAAAGGGTTCAAGAACGATGGAAATGGAAGAATTCGTCGACTTTTTGACTGAGGAGCAAATTAATTAGTATTAAAATTAGGGGGTAATACATGGCAGTAAAAACTGAAAGGGTTTCTGTCCGTATCGGTAGCGATAGCGAGATGGAAGAAATCACCGAACAGGTACAAAGTTTAGTTAGCCGATCAGACCTGACCGAGGGCAGTGTAACTCTCTTTATTCCCGGGGCCACGGGTTCAGTAACTACCGTGGAGTACGAACCGGGTTTACGGGAGGACATTCCGGACGCGCTGGATCGATTGGCTCCCGAGGATATACCCTACAAACACCACCAGACCTGGAATGACAACAACGGTAGAAGCCACGTAAGAGCTACGATTATGGGTCCGGGCATGGTAGTTCCATTTGTCGATGGAAAATTACAGCTCGGAAGGTGGCAGAATATCGTTGCTATCAACCACGACACAAAAGAAAGAAACCGCGAAATAATAGTTCAGCTGATCGGTGAGTAAGTGTCTCTAGTTGAGCTATTCAATAAACCGAACGATGTCTTCCAGTTCTCGCCTGCCCGAATTCTTGCTTGGCTTTCTAGCTGGGTAGCCTACCGGTATAAGGGCGAGAGGACGTTTGCTGGTTTCGAGCAGCTCTGAGACTTCGTCCTCTTCAAATGAACCAACCCAGCAGCTTCCAAACCCCATATCTTCGGCTGCCAGCTGGAGATAGGTAGCGGCAATAGTCCCGTCCTGCGTTGAGTACAGCTTTCCGCGTTCACCGTATTTTTTCCTAGAACGCTCTTCGTCCTGAAGAAAAGCGAAGACAATTGGAGCCTGCCCCAGAAACTTCTGGCCGTGGGCTGCTTCCACCAGATCGTTTTGAAGCTCCTGGTCTTTTATAGCAACAATCTCGTACGATTGAAGGTTGCCGGCTGAAGGTGCGGAGTTAGCCGCTTTCAATAGCTTCTTTACTTCCTCTTCAGAAATTTCCCTCTCTTTGAATGCCCTGATTGATGATCTGTTTTTCGTTAGTTCAAAAAAGTTCATTTCTTAACCCCACTTTTTATTCCTGTTCGAATTTCTATTAGTATTTAAAAAATTGAGCAAGCTCAACTGGCAATTCCCAGTGGAGAGACTGTTAGAGGTTAGTTCATAAAGATTATATATGACTAAACTATTTCTTCAAGGTCCCGGTTGTTTACTGAAAACCTAGTTTGTCTCTAAAAGAATAAGGTCTATAATTTACCTAACTGGAATGATAATCCGCATATAAATTATTTGCTGGCTGAAATCCATCCTGGTTTTACGTGTGAGAATCATTTACCCCCCGGAGGTGAATTTTTGGGAGCAAAAGATAAAGAAATTGATAGAACAGAGCTAAAAAGGCTCGCTGCAGAAGGTGCGATGGACTGGATTGAGTCCCATTACGACCTTACCAGGGAGTTGAGGGTCGGGGTCGGCTCCGGTTCGACGGTAACCTATTCATTCCCAAGGTTGGCCAAACACGAAAATATTACTGCTGTACCTACCTCCAATAAAACCCACAAGAGATTAAGTGAACTGGGGGTTAATATTGACCCTCTGAAAGACTCGGATGACCTCGTGTTTGATTTAGACGGTGCTGACGAAGTGGATCCCGAGCTTAACCTTATAAAAGGTGGAGGAGGCTGTCACTACAGAGAAAAGATCGTGGCAAATCATTCAAAATCCTTGTATATCGTGGTTGACCAGACAAAGCTTGTGGACTATCTGGGTCAATCATTCCCGGTTCCTGTCGAAGTTTCACCCGAAACTGTGGAAAAAACCAGGGACCTTCTGACTGAATACGGTGAGCCGAGTCTAAGGCGAACTGATGAAGGGTTGTTTAGGACCGACAGTGATAACTTGATAGTCGACATAAACCTAGCCGATAAATTCGATCGAGAAGAACTAAGTAACCTCGAACGAGAAATCAATGAAATAGCCGGAGTAGTGGAGAATGGTTTTTTCGTGAACCGCAAGGCCGATATGGTATTTGTTGGTACTGAAGATGGGTTAAAGATAATCGGAGATGAGGATGGATGAATGAAGGCGTTACATTAGTCATTGCAGCGGGCATCAAGGGTGACTCCCAACCAGGGAATATTCTTAATAGAGCTCTGGAAGCAAATACGCTGGATTTGCTCGAAATGGCCGATTCCATTTCTAAATTCAATAGGAAGATTTTAATTTCTAATTCAAAAAGTCTTATAAAAACTTCTACCAGGAACCACCGGGATTTAATAGTAGAAACCTCCACGGAGAATTTTCATTTTGGCAACGCGCTGTTTGACTTAATAAAGAGTCGGGATATTGAGAATCTCCTATATCTCGGAGGAGGGAGTGGGCCTCTTTTCAGGAGAGGGGATCTTAAAAAAGTTGCCTCTTTTCTGACGGAATCAACAGGCAGGTTAATCGCTAACAACTTTTACTCAACCGACATACTTGGCATTAGCCCTGCCCGGGATATACTGAAGGTAGATCCCCCTGAAAAAGACAACGCGCTGGGCTGGCTGGCCAGGGAAGCTGGGTTTGAACCACATGAAATGACCCGAAACGCAAAAACCCAGCTGGATCTGGACACACCGGTGGATTTAATACCACTCAAAATAAGTGGACGGGCCCGGGACAGGTTAAGAGATTTGTTGACTTCGGAAGATTTCGAAAATACGAAAATAACTGAGATCTTACCTCAGTTCACGGATCAAAACAGCAGACTTGTCATTGGGGGGAGGCTGGGCGCTTCCACCTGGTCTTTTATGGAGAAAAATGCTGCCTGCCATATTGACGTAATCTCAGAAGGAAGGGGAAATTACAGCAATAACTATGATGGGGATTCAGGATCTCTCTGGCTGGGTAAATCCCTGCAGAATCAGGGACCCGATAACCTCATCCGGTCCCTCGGGGAAAAAGGAACGGGACTATTCCTCGACACGAGGGTGTTATTTGATTTTCTCGGAGAATGGCCCTCCAGGAAAGACAGGTTTTCTTCCGACCTGCTCCGTCCTGGCAAAATAAGTGTTGATTACCTGCGAAATTTGACCAGAGCGGCGCGCGATTACCCTAAACCCGTTGTTTTGGGAGGACATTCCATGATATCCGGATCGTTATATCTCCTGACGGATGTCGCGTGGGAACTAAATGAATCCAAGAGCGTAAATATTCAACTAAACACTTTCAGTGTATGAAGCGGAAATTGAGGTGAATCGTATGGAAATCATACCCTACTGGTTGTGGTTTATAACAGGGCTTGGACTATTAGTGGTGGAGCTAAACACAGCTACTTTCTTTTTCGGAACAGTCGGATTTGGTGCCCTGGTCGCCAGTCTTGCGGACTTCTTTATACCCGGTGAAATAGGCAGCTTCGTCGTGTTCGTTATTGGCACGGGCTTTGCGGCGTACCTTGCCTGGAAGTTCGATATTTATTCGAGTTCGCGTGAGACTTTAAAAACAGGTCCGGACAGATTAATCGATGAGGTTGGAACAGTTGAGGAGAAAATCAACCCGTCAACTGGAGATGGAGTAGTCCTAGTTAATGGGGAAAAATGGCGGGGGGAGTCGATTGACGAGGTAAAAATCGATGCCGGTACGAAAGTCGTCGTCAAAAATATCGAGGGGACGTCCCTGGTAGTAAGGGAAATCGACGACGATAATTCAGGCAGTGTGCAAACCCCAGAGGAGGGTTAAAATGACACTTATCGTAGTTTTAGCGGCAGTTGCGTTTGTATTAACATTTGGTGCCTGGGCAACTACACTTGTACGACAGTACCAAAAGGGATTACTCGAGACGTTTGGTAAATATTCGTCAACGTACGAGCCGGGGCTCCATTTCATCTTCCCGTTCGTGCAAAAAGTTCGTAAAATCGACATGAGAGAAAAAACGCTGGACGTACCTCGTCAGGACGTAATTACAAGGGATAATGCAACGGTCACCGTAGATGCCATCGTCTATTATAAGCCCACAGACGCCAAAAAAGTCGAGTACGAAGTGGAAAATTTCGAACAGGCAGCGGTTAGACTCGCCCAGACTAATCTAAGAAGCGAAATTGGTGAGATGGATCTTGATCAATCCCTTTCTTCAAGGGAAACCATAAACTCAAAACTTCTGAACACTCTGGACAAGGAAACGGACAAGTGGGGCGTAAGAGTAACCAAAGTAGAGATTAGGGAGATCACGCCACCAGATGACGTTAAGGACGCCATGGCCCAGCAGTTAAAGGCCGAAAGACGGAGACGGGCGGAAGTCTTAAAAGCCGAAGGTAGCAAGAAAGCGGCGATTTTGAAGGCCGAAGGTGGAAAGAGAGCTGCTGTACTGGAAGCAGAAGGTGAAGCAAACGCGCGCCGGAAACGAGCGGACGCCAAGCGTTACGAGTACATTACGGAAGCAGAAGGTGAAGCAAACGCCATTCAGGGTATTTTTGGAGCCTATCACAAAGGAAAACCAACCAAACATATCCTCACCCTGAAAGCCTACGAAGCAATGAAAGAACTAGCCGACGGCAGGGCTTCAAAACTCATAGTGCCTTCCGGTACTGCAGACGTATTAGGCGCAGTCAGCAGTATTATGGGGGTATCAGGAGAAGACGGCTTTCCCGACTTCGAAGAAGGAGAATTCGAGGAAGGCAAAGGCAAAGACCTTGTTGAAGGTCTGTCCGAGAAAGCTGAGGAAGCTCGGACTGAATTCGAGAAGAGGGCCCAGGAAATTCAGGAAGAAGCAGAAAAACGAGCTGCTGAAGAACTGGAAGAAGAATAAACTCCATCGGAAATTATTTGTGTCGGGGGTCTTATGTGACTCCTTCCAGTAGTTCCTGTCGCCAGAGGAAATAAATGCTCAGGAGCACAAAAGACCCCCCGGCTATTACCCAATAAGAGGGGTACTCTTCGAAGAACGCTATTGCCAGAAGTGAGGACCCAATTGGTTCTCCCAGTATAGTAACACCGACCATAGACGCTTTCACTTTTTGCAATAACCAGTTGAAAGTAGTATGTCCAATAAGGGTTGGAATCAAAGCAAGGAGCAAAAAGAGGGAAAAGTTATAGGGAGAATAACTTACCAGCGGCAGCCTCGCTACCAGACAGAAAATCAGAAGAAAGATCGAACTGAATCCGTAGACAGTCAGTATATACGGTAGTAACTTTATCCTTTGCCTTACTTCCCCTCCGATAAGGAAATAACCGGCCGCCATTACGGCCCCGAGCAGGGCAAATAAGTCGCCTATCAACCCAAATTCGGTCATCTTAAAGTCGCCATATCCAATCAGAACGCTTCCCAGAGCAGCCACTAAAAGACCGAAAAGAAAAGTCCAGGAGGGTTTTTTGTCCAGGAACGTACTTTCAATCAAAACTATAAAAAGAGGCTGCGTCGTGACCAGAACCACGGAACTAGCCACGCTCGTGTGGCTAAGCGAAGTAACCCAGAAAGCAAAATGAATGCTCAAGAATAGGCCAGCAATTATTAATAAAATGAAGTCCTTTCGGGTTAATTTGCGCAGTTCGTTCCCGATTTCTCCCCGGTAAGAGGCGTAGAGGAAAAGAATTATTGAGGAAAAGAACATCCTATAAAATGAAATGATCAGCGGAGGTGCCGTACTCAACCTAATAAATATGGCAGCAAATGACACTGCCAATACACCGGAAACGAGTACCAAGATGGTTTTTGGCTTCATATTATTTAGTCGTTCCCCTTAACCTCTCGTTTGGAGCTAACCCAATAACTATAGCGAGAAACATCATGAACCTAAATACATATAAAAATGTATTATATACTAGATTGAGATTTAAGTTTTTACCTCGATTTATTGGTCTCGGTATCGTGATAATTGACAAAATCCAGTAATGTACCTAATATCTAGAAGGTATTCCAAAGCAACATTAATTTAAAAAGGAGGAAGTACAATTAATAGTGAAACTAGACTTGATATTTTAGATATAAACTGGGGTATATCGGAAGACCTGGAAAATGATTCATTCCAAATAACAAATGAGGAATTTGCCAAAGCGGACGCTTTCTCCGATTTTGACCTCGTCTTTCTGGACCCTCAGGGAATTAACCAGCTATGGACCCGTCACTTAACTCCTCAGCCGGATGGAAAGTTTAAAACAAACCCGGAAAAAGATAGAGGGTTGTCCAGTGGGCTGAGTAACCTCATGAGGGCAAGAATGGAGGAATTAGTCAACCTCCTGGAGAAATCCGGAGGAGCGTTATTCTGTAAGTTACGGAAAACGGGACGAGAACTATCAGTACTCAATAAGGGCGAAAAAGAAAAATTCAACAGGTACTCCTGGTTGCCCGATACCGAAAGGGAACTATTTCGTAACGGCCAGGCTATAGAGACAAGAAAGGGTACGCGGCTCTCTACCTGGGAAATTTCTTCCCCCGTGTCCAAGTTTTTGAGAGATACTCAGGACAGCATTTCTTACGAAGCCTTTTTGAAAAGTCAAAGTTTATCCGAGATTAAAAACTCCGAGGTATTTGCAAGTACTCCCTCTGGAAATCCCGTCTCATTTGCTTTCCTACGTGGGGAAGGGAGTATAATTTTCTTGCCTGCCAGTATGGATCTAGGACTATCGGATGAGGAAAAGCTACTGGAGGTAGCTAAAAAAGTGGTTTCAAGCGGTGGTTATTACAGACCGTCTTGGATAGAAAATTACCATCTTCCGGCTGAAAAAGATATCCGAAAAGAGCTTAATGATATCGATCGAAAAATCTCACAATTGGAGAAGCAGAAAAAAAGTAAAGTTAAAGAACTAACTGATATCGACGTATTAAAGGGTCTTCTTTCTGCAAGGACGGATTACGAATTGAAGGCAAGTCTTTCCCGTGCACTTGAAGTATCTGGGCTGGAAGTTACCGAAGGAGGAACCTGGATAGATCTGATAGTAACTGATTCAGAGGGAGTTAATCTGGCAATCACCGTAGGTGCCAACCCAGAAGGACCCGTGGGGCTTGATCCCTACCACAGATTAGTTAAGGGTATCAATGAACTAAAAATATTTGAAAACAAGGATCCACAGGGAGTTGTTGTCGGAAATGGATTTGGGATTGAGAACCCGGCGGACCGAGAAGAATCGCTGAAAGAGGAGCTAATGGAGGGTTGCAATCTTTATGGTTTTACCGTCGTAACGGCAGAAGAAATCTTTGCCAGGATTAATAAAATCAAGCAGGGTAAAGTTGGATCAAGAGAAGGGTTAATACGGTTATTTGAAAATGGCTAACTCCGGATTGATTCAACAAGTCCGGATTTACCAGGGGTCTTTGCTTCAGAGGTGGTAACGTGAAACACCTGGAAGATTATCGAGATATCGTCGGAGATGAAACGATATCGGAGATATTCCGTAAAAGCAAAGGGTTATACGGGAAGAAAATTTTACACGTAAATTCCAGCTATCAGGGTGGCGGAGTGGCGGAAATTCTTAACCATCTCGTGCCACTCATGAGTGATCTGGGGATTGATGTCGACTGGAGAGTCATCCACGGTCATCACGATTTTTTCAACATAACAAAGAAGTTTCATAACGCCCTTCAGGGAGAAGAGATCAATTTCTCTAGGTTAAAGCGATCAGTTTATACCGAAACTAATAAGCGGTTTACCACTTATTCAAATATTGACCACGACGCTGTCATCATTCACGACCCCCAACCTTTACCGCTCATTAGATATTTTAAGAAACGTCAGCCCTGGGTATGGCGAGCCCACATAGATCTTTCGGACCCCAATCAAGAGGTCTGGAACTATTTGAAACAGTTCATAATCCGGTATGACAAAGCAGTATTTTCCGCAAAGGAATTCGTTTCTAGCGATATCGGAACGGATACTGAGATAATTTATCCGTCTATCGATCCACTTACGGTCAAGAATAAGGAGATAGATCAGGCTACTATTGACAAGTACCTCGATAAATACGGAATCGAAGCTGACAAACCCATCATCAGCCAAATATCGAGATTCGACAAATGGAAGGACCCCGAAGGTGTTATCGAAGTCTTTGAACGCGTGAACGAGGAAGTTGACTGCAGGCTGGTTCTTCTTGGGTCCATGGCAACCGACGATCCCGAAGGCCCGAAGGTCTACGAATCCGTCGTAGAGCTGGCAAAAGATCGTGACGATATCATTGTAATTAACAAAGAAAGTGATATTCTCGTTAACGTCCTTCAGAGGGTCTCATCCGTGATAGTCCAAAAATCTCTCAAAGAAGGCTTTGGATTGACCGTAACTGAAGCGTTGTGGAAGGGAAGTCCTGTTGTAGCATCCGATGTCGGCGGTATCCCGCTGCAGGTTACGAACGGCGAGACCGGTTTTCTCGTCGACCCCGAGGATTACGACGAAGTAGCAAACCGAATACTTGAGATTCTGGATAATCCCGAACTCGGGGCCAAACTCGGTGGAAGTGCCCACCGAAACGTAATAGAACACTTTTTGATTACCCGACATCTGCTCGACTGGCTCAAAGTATTAAAAGAGACGATTTGAGTACATTGTTTAGAAAAATAATATCAAGTTGTAGACTGATGTGTCGTAGGTTATTTTGAAGGAGTTTTTCCACACTGGTAGATAAAGATTTAGTGCCTTTATTACCCTTATCTGGTAGCGGTTTAAGACTTAGGGTACAAACTCTGCCATTCCGTCAGGATCTCGGCAAAACTGAACTGAGGCCGGATTGAACCAGGGCAGATATTATTCCCACCACTATTGCCGATATAGCCATCTTTAATCCAGATTTAATCAGGCTTCTTTTTGATATTCTACCCATGACGAGCCCCACAAAAAGCCCAAGCATAGAGGTCAAGAATACAGCCAAAAATATCGATAATGGGTAAGTGAAAAAGAAGTAAGGCGTAACTGGCACGAGAGCGCCAAATGCTGTGGCCAGACCATCTGCTAAACTTTGCTTGTTGACTTCGTGCTTGCCTTCCTGATAGACTTCGGTATCTTCCATATCTTTTCTTAACATCGCGCCTTTCAGAGTATTTATATCTATCATTAATTCAGTTTCGTAAGACGTAAAAGCTGCAAAAATATTGGAGAAACTGTTAGCGAGGCCACCCGATATTCCGGCTGCTATTATTACTTCAGGCGGAGCCCCCGTGGCTCCTATTACGACTCCCAAAGTGGATAAAGTCCCATCCATCATCCCTCTCGTAGCAGCGACAAGCTCGTGTTCTATCTTTTCAAAATTCATATAAAGCCTTCACCCCCGCAAGGCTATAATTCTACATTTAGGAGGGCCAGCAAAAACGTAAGTATTACTCTGGTTTAAGGTAAGTTCGAGTTATGCATTTCATTCATTTGGGTTTGAATCAGAGGCGTGATCAGGATTTTTCGTGAATTAAAAAACTCTTTCTCTGCCCCTTAGTGATTTTTGAGGTAATTGAGGTAAATACAAAACTCTGGATTAATCCTGAGGCGTGGTTAACTCCTCGACAATGGCTTTTCCACATAACACCTTATCTACAGAATGGACGCTCCCTCCGAGTCTCTCAATTACGTCTTCAACGGTTTCGTAATCGATGTCATCTCCTTCTAACGTTGCCTTAATATTTTCTACTTCGTGATCGATCTCAACCATTGAAGAGTTGACTCCGTCAATACAGTCCAGATCAGCTAGTTCCGATGAATATTCAATCACCGAAGGTTCATGTGGCTTCATTATGTCCAGGACCATTCTTCTGATTTTTGCCATTTTCTTTATCACCTTACGATAATATGTGAGCGTTTTTATTATGATAACTCATTGGGCTCACTGTCTCAATTAACATAAAAACTTGTTATATTCAGTCGAATATACCTGTATTACCGAAGAATAACGCTTTATGACTCTTGATGGCGTAACATTGTTATGTTATACTGCTTTTGTTCCCATGGAAGAAGAATTGATATCAAAAAAAGAGCTACTTGAAGCTATGAATATTTCCTATGGCCAGTTTTATCGCTGGAAAAGAAAGGGACTTATACCTGATAAATGGTTAATCCACAAGTCGACTCGAACCGGCCAGGAAAGCTTTCTACCTGCTGACAGGATATTGTCCCGTATAGAGAAAATAAAAGAACTAAAAGAGGACAATACATTAAAAGAGATAGCGGACCTTCTGTCGCCTGAACTTGTTGAAAAGAAGTTTAGAAAACCGGGTCTGGTTGAGCTAGAATGGGTTAGCAGTAAACTTTTAGATGCATACGAGGAGATTGTGGGGTCTAAGGAATTTTATTCCTTCACCGATCTCGTTTACTTAAAAGTACTCTTTACTCTGAGGGAGTCGGGAGAAAGTGCCAGAAATATCTACCTGACGATAAAGGCACTCAACTCCAGAGCGGATAACCCCAATAAGTTTGACGAGAAAATTATTATTGGAAAAAGGAAGCCCAACTTTAGCGAAACAGACCACAAATCGGTATCTGACACTGGGTTTTGTGTAATAGCGACAGGAGAAGTTACATTTGGTCCATCAACGGAAGCCGTAAACAAGGTTAAAATCCCTGAGCTGGTCCAGAAACTTAAACTGGAGTTAAGAGAAAAGGGTAGGCTGGGGTTGAAGTGAAGCCATGAAAATAGAGTTTGATAATAATCGGAACTTTTTCCTGGTAATCGGCTGTCTTGGTCTCCTGGTGTTACTGGTAATTGGCTCAGTTTTAGGGCTTTTGACTGGGTTACTTGCCGCGATATTTAGAGGACTACTGGCATTACTTAGATTCGGTTTTAGCTCTATTGCCGGGTTTGCCGTGCTTGTAGTAGTAGCCTTCTTTGCCTACAGAGGCTATAAAAAACTTACAGGATCTAAGGAAGAGGAACCTGAAACGGTTGACTACTCTGACGAGGATTTCGAGAGGTGAATTACAAATAGTGAAGAGGGATGAATTCGAAGATGAGGTGAAGATTTCCGGGTCTGGCAAAGTCTCTGGCGGCAAATACGAAAAGATTTCGATAACTGGTTCCGGCAGGGTAGAAGGAGACGTAGAAGCAAAAGAAATCATTGCTGCAGGTTCGGCCAGGTTCGAGGGAAACGTTAAAGCCGATAAAATAACTGTTACTGGCTCCTGTGAGGTAAGCGGATCCGTGAAATCCGAAGTAGTTATCAGCAGGGGTAGTTTGAGTGTAGATAAATTTATTGAGACAAACGAGCTAAAATCATACGGTAGGTTAAAAGTTGGGGAGAAGGTACTGGCAGTAGATGTTTATTTTGCCGGAAACTCCGAAGTGGAGAAAGACGTAGAAAGCGAATCTTTTGTCTCACGTGGTAGCTTTGTTATTAGTGGACTACTTACCGCCGATGAAATAGACATTTGGCTGGGAAGTGATAATTCGGCGGGTGAGGTAGGAGGAAGTAAAATCGAAATAAGAAAAAAAGGTAATTCTCTCACTGATAACCCGGAAAAGATTAAGGGTGGCGTGGAAAAACTGGAAAAAGGGCTGGATAAAGTCGGCGAAAAACTTGGGTTTGATTTTGAAATAAACGAAGAAAGTATTTCACGAGGTATAGAATATTTCGGCGAGAAAATAAGCGACGTCATCCAGGGGTTTGGCAAAGGTGAATTCGAGTCAACTCTGATCGAGGGTGATAACCTGTTTCTCGAAGGGGTGAAAGCCGATACAGTAAGAGGTAGTGTAGTCAGAATTGGGGAAGATTGTGTAATTGATAAAGTCGAGTATTCGGATACAATTAGAATCGCCGAAAATTCTATGGTGAAGGAACAGGTAGAATTATAGGTTTTTTAGTTAAGTATGCTGGTTTATTTGTAAATAAAACGCATTTTAACCGATGATTCGTCCATTCACATATACTTAAATACTTAACATAGGAGCCAGTCAATAATGCTGGGATTATTGTTCAGCTCAATTTTTAGCTTTACTGCCGCAGTTTTTGGAATAATATTCGGGATTGCAGGGTTGTTGATCGGGCTTATTTTGAGTTTTTCAGAGTTCCTTATTGTAGGTCCTTTTGTAATATTCATGGTTATCCTGGGTTTGGTTCTCTGGCAACCTTTAATCTGGATAGTTGTACTTGGCTGTTTGTTTTACCTGTACCGAATAAATAAGAAAAAAAGATACATAAAAATCCGTCGAGGTTAATTTTCGACACTTTCCTTTAAGGGCAAAGCCCGATAAAACGCTTTTGATATCAAACTATTATTCTCGGGTACTGCCAAGCCAATAACTTTAACCAAGCAAAGTTCCACCAGGAGGTCCGATGGAAAAAAGAGAAAAGTTAAAAAATTTCGGGTTTGATCTTGAAGCTTACGAAAAAGCCAAAGATTACGAATTCGATAGTTTGATTATCAGTGTAGGGAGTTCCCTGGCCTCGATCGGGGCTCTGGTCTTGTTTATATTATTCGGTACTAAGCCGCTGTATAATTTCCTTTCCGGTACTGTTGTAAACGTCTGGGCTATAAGGATTTGCTACATACTGATTTTCGGTATCGGGTTTTTTCTTCTGGACCTACCATCAAACTGGTTAGATTTTAGAATAGAACATAAATACGAGTTATCCAATCAAAATTTGACCA
Source organism: uncultured Thermotogae bacterium (assembly GCA_964649445.1). GTDB lineage: Bacteria > Bipolaricaulota > Bipolaricaulia > M55B111 > M55B111 > JAGXLP01. The sequence goes on from CAZYPS010000013.1 coordinate 29,257, forward strand.
GTTGGTTGATCGACGAGTTTAAGGGGATGCTTATTAGCCTTGCCCTTGCCTTAGTGGGTTTTATCTTCCTTTTTTGGGCCATTGATGTTTCCTCGCTCTGGTGGATCTGGGCCTGGATTGCTTTTACCGGGATATCCATTTTCATTGGATTTATTTCACCGACCCTTTTAATGCCACTTTTTTACGACTTCCGGCCACTGGAAAACGAGGACTTAAAAGGAAGGCTGGAGGAACTGGCCAATAGAGCCCAGCTGGACGTCCTGGGTGTTTTTAATATGGAGGCCAGCGAAAAAACTAAAAAAGCTATAGGTGCTCTCACGGGCATTGGTTCGAGCAGAAGAATAATTCTTTCGGACACAATGCTGGAAAACTACTCTCCTGAAGAGATAGAAGCAGTTATCGCCCACGAAATGGGGCATCATAAGTATCATGATATCTGGTTTTTGATAGGAGTTCAGTCTCTTTTCAGCCTCCTGGGGTTCTACTTGATCTCGACTTTTATCGATCCTCTACTTGGATACCTGTCGCTGGAATTGAATGTCTCAGCCTTACCGGTAATTATGACAATGATGGAATTAATTCTCTTCCTCCTATCCCCGGTGAAAAACTGGGTTTCCCGAAAAAGGGAAAAAGCGGCGGACGGTTTTAGTCTTAAGCTGGTAGACAACCCGAAAGCGCTTGGTGAAGCACTGGTAAAGTTATCTCAGCAAAATCTGGGCAACCCGGCCCCTCCTAGAGTGGTAGAATTAATATTCTACGATCATCCTTCCGGCCTCAATAGGGTTGAAAGGGCATTTAATTACGAAAGTTAGCAGTTAAACCTATATACTAACAGCACGGCAGAACATTATCGGGAGGTATTATAAAGTTGGCTATAAAAATTCACAGGATTTATCCAGCGACGATACTTTTTGTAATGGTATTTGGATTAATATTTAACCCTGTCGTTATTGCAGAGCCCCAATTGCGTCCGGAAAATGAAGGAAATATCGATCTCGGGGTTACTACGGAAGGTCAACTCAAACAGGGTTCTTTTACGATCACCAATACCGGTGATTCAACTCTGATAATCGAACACTACATGGTCAATTGTGTTTGTGTGGAAATAACCAGCAGCCCACCGGAAGAATTGGGACCAGGGGAAGCAGGTGAATTTAAGTTTGTTTTCGATACCTCCGGGCTTGCCGGCAAAAAATCAGAAAAACAAGTAATACTTTCTTCGAACGCTCCTGATAGTCCGCATACGATAACTATCTCCACCCGGGTCGAACCCAAATCCTCTTACCAGGTAGATTCCCGGGATTTTATCAGTAGTTTCTCTATTCTGGTAGACGTTAGGTCCCCTGAGGAATTTTCAAAAGGTCATGTACTGGGGGCAAAGAACGTCCCGGAAGAGAAATTCTCCAAATGGGCTCAGTCTCTCCCTGAAGACATGACCGTATATATTTATTCCCAGGAAGGGAGTAAAAGTGATAAACTAATAGAGGAACTGGACTCCGAACTTCCGATAGAGCTAAAAAGCCTTATTGGAGGATATGTACAGTGGAAACTCGGGCACGAAAACTATATAAAAGAATCTGAGAAGTGATCTCCCGTTCCGGGTTTAAAGGATAATTTAATGAGAATTGAAAAGAATGATAATTATATAGAGCTATCCGGTAATTTTGCCGTACTTAGTTCAGCCCCACTCAATGGAGGCCTCCGGAGAGCCGATAGGATTATCAACCATACAACCATCGTAGACCAAAAAGGGCCGATATACGACTATCTTAGAAAGGAAACCTCTTTATCCCGAGAAGAGTTAAACAGGACAGTCGGTTTTGTTACTGCTGTAGACATGGAGACGGCTTTCATAGGCGAATCCAGGTTGGAGAAGGGAAAAGTTAAAGCAATTATTACTGCCGGTGTCGGAGATCCCGTTGATTCTCGTTACCATAATACTATAAACGCGATCCTTTATACCGACGTAAATCTTTCTCCGACCGGTCTCGCTAACCTTTTTATCGTGATCACGGAAGCGAAGGTTTCGGCTCTCAGAAAATTAGAAATTATAAAAAACGGGGAAGAAATTACCGGGACCCCCACGGATGCAATAGCCGTGGCTAAACCGGGGAA
>CAZYPS010000014.1:0-31105 GCA_964649445.1 uncultured Thermotogae bacterium
TCCGGTAATTCCCGATTCGGTCAAACATATGCGCCGCTTCGCTGGAATTTTCTCGGCCCGAGCCCTTTTTGTCTTCTAAAGAAAGAAAGGGTGGAGAGCGAGCCGAGATCCGATGTTCAGCTTTGCTGAAGTGGCAATTTCCCCGCTGGGGAAATTGATCCCTGGTTTTATCGAACGGTTTCCAAAGCGATTTTTACACATAAAATGCTACCCTATCTTTTGGTTCTTTATTTTTCAGAGAACTATTTTAAAGGTTTCTTAAAGGGTCTATTAGAATTAAACTAGGTTGACCAACTTGTGACTGAGGGCCTTTTTTAAAATTAGTTGGACGACTATTCTTGATCGAAATACCAAAAGGCAAGGTTCTGTTACCATCGGTTACAAGACCTGCAGTTTTATCCAACCCTGGTAAACTTCATTCGGCGTTCAGGTTTTAGTAAGTTCCCGCTACGATTATAATTAAATATTGGTAACCACTTAGCAACATTTAAAGGTTGTTATCTCTGAAAATTTAGTAATTTAATAGGAAAAGCTCTTTGCCTATTGGGGTATTCGTCTTCTGACGGGAGGTGTCAGTCGTGCTCATAGAATCCTATTCCTTCGGTCGTATGGTTGTCGGGGATGAGGAGTACAGGAATGATCTAATGATTTATGGAAAGGAAGTAAATCCGGATTGGGTCAGGAAAAGAGGGCATAAGCTCCACCCCGAAGATCTAACCTGGATAACGGGAAAAGACCCCGAGTTACTTGTAGTTGGCACTGGCAGTAGCGGAAGAATGAAAGTAACCGATGAGACAAAAACCTTCCTTGATGAAAACGGAATTGACCTGTGGATAGGTAATACCGAGGAAGCGGCCGATTACTTTAATACCAAAAGGAAAGAGGTAAGTGAGGAAAAGATCGCCGGAGCTTTTCACCTTACGTGTTAAACCGATCAGGGGGCGGAAATGACGGAAGAAGAACTAGAGGTTAATTACAGTAACAAGGATCGAGAGAAACGGACGCTGGGGGAATTAAAAGAAACCATTCAGCAAACAATCCGGGTTCGAAGAATGACTCTCGGCCTGTTTCTTGTTCTGGCTCTCTACTTCAGATTCGGAGCCGGTTTGAATTTTCCGCTTCCTCTGATCTTCTCACCTTTGATGTGGGGAGTAATTACCGTTCCTTTTTCCAAGCTCATAGATGCCCAGAATTCAAAGGAAGGTTTGCACAACGTACACTTTGGGTATTTTGTCATCGAGGTTTCAATATTAACCTACCTTATCCATATTATCGGTGGGGTCGAGTGGATAGGTGTTTCTTATTATATCTTTTCTATCCTCTACGCAAATTTCTTCCTCCCCAAGAAAAAAGCCTGGACGATTACTTTCCTGACCATTGCTTTCTTTGCCGGTATCAGTTTCGCGGAATACGCCGGGTTGATTTCACACTGGTCGATATTTGAGGGAGAACCTCCTTTCTACCAGGATTCTTTTTACGTGACGACTACGATCCTGGCGGGGGGTTTTGGTCTTTACGTAACCACTGCTTACACGGTGCAAATTTTTGCCAAACTTTTCCGACAAAAGAACCAATCGCTCAGAGAGCGAGAAACCAAGCTCCAGAAACTATGGAAGGAATTGATTTCGGCCCGGGAAGAGGAAAGAAGGAGAATTGCTAAGAGGCTTCACGATCAGCTGGGTCAGACACTGATGGGGATCAAGATGAAGCTCGATATCTTGGACAAGGATCTGGATGATCAGAGACTGGAAGAGGTCAAAGACCTTCTGGGCGAGGCAATTACCGAAAGCAGGGATCTTTCGCATCTATTGCGTCCATCGGCTCTTGACGAACTCGGGTTGGCTCCAGCCCTGCGGGAGCTGGTGGAGAATTTTGATTCTTCCACGGATATAGATTATTTGGTTGATCTGGATTTAGATCGGGAAGTCAGCGGGAAAGAGAAGCGAGCAATTTTGTATAGAGCGGTCCAGGAGTTGCTTAATAATGCCGTGAAACATGCCGATCCAAACGAAGTGAAAGTTACTTTAACCAACGAGGATTCTCTGTTGAATCTGTCCGTGGAGGATGATGGAAAAGGCTTTGACCCCGAAAGGGTCGTCCAGGAATCCGGGTTGGGGTTAAAAGGGATAAGGGAAAACATCAACCTCGCCGGGGGAGGGTTCGAAATCTACTCCGAAGAGGGCGAGGGAACCCGTGCAGTGATCGAACTACCAATCGATTAACGGTTTTCATTCCCTCACCACGAAGACCTGTTTCATTAGCACATTATTCAGGGGAAATTAGTACAAATCATCCGTTTACCCGGTTGTAGATTTCATTAAACTTAAGGTGATATTACTATGGTTTTATCATTAAGCGTCGAAGGTGAAGGAATTGAGTCCGGAAGTCCGGATCGTAAAGATTCGGGTAAGGGTCGAAAAAAGGGAAAGCTTACATTGGTTCTGGCTGACGATCATACGCTGGTCCGGCAGGGGATAGAAACTTTGCTCGCCGGGAACGACACGCTCGAGATAGTCGGGCAAGCCGGCGATGGTTACGAGGCTCTGGATCTGATTGAGGAACACGAACCGGATATTGCAATCATAGATATCTCTATGCCCCGACTTAACGGACTTGAAGCAACTAGGAAGATCGAAGAGAAAGGGCTGGATACGGACGTAATATTTCTTTCGATGTACGATGACGAGGGATATATCCGGCGGGCGATAAAAACCGGCGCTTCCGGTTATCTCTTAAAGGAAGATGCTATCGACGAACTCGAAGACGCGATAGAATCGGTGAAAAACGGTTATCATTATATGTCTCCTCCCATCCTTACTTCGCTCGTGGAAATGACTGAACGGGGATTAAGGGCGATCGAACCTGACGTACTGGATCAGCTAACGGCCAGAGAACGAGAAGTCCTTCAGCTGATTGCCGAGGGCAACTCAAACAAGGAGATAGCCGAGATTCTTTCCAGGAGCGTGGAAACCGTCAGGACGCACAGAGCCAATCTAATGGAAAAACTGGACGTACATTCTGCCGAAGAAATAAGGGAGTTCGCTTTGAGAGAGGGTATAATCAAGGATGAGGAAAAATGAGTGAACTAGAAAAGGGAATTCCCTCGCAATTGAAAAAATACCGGGAAAAAGTCTCCGACTCTCTCGAGAACTACTTGGAAGGTAGAGAGGGTAAAACTTACCAGATGATTAATTATCATCTCGGTTTTGACGGGGAAGGGACGGATGGAAACCTCCAGGGGAAGGCTATCAGGTCTTCTCTTGCTCTCTACGCTACTGAAGCGCTGGGAGGTGACCCTGATGATGCACTCCCCGCGGCATTGTCGCTTGAACTGATTCACAACTTCTCTCTGGTACACGATGATATCCAGGATGATGATAGGACGAGAAGAGGTAGGCCCACCGTTCAATACAAGTGGAGCCCTGACCAGGCGATCAATGCCGGAGATGCCATCAAGGACCTTGCCCTTCTTATCATGATTGACCTTTCTCCGGACGGGAATTCTGAAAAGACGCTTAAAGCTCTGGATGCTCTGGGAAACTACTCGCTTCGAATGATCGAAGGTCAGGTAATGGATCTGGATTACATGAAGAAAAAGGACGTAAACAGGGAGAGCTATCTGGAGATGATTTGTGCAAAAACCTGTGCGTTACTCCAAGGAGTCTTCCACCTTGGAGGAATTTATTCCCCGGTTGGTGAGAAAGAGATCGAGAAACTGATCTCTTTTGGCAGGTATCTCGGTTACGTCTATCAGATTAGGGACGATTGGTTGGGGATATGGGGCGAGCCGGAGAAGTCAGGTAAATCCGTTTTATCTGATATCGAAGAGAAGAAACGCTCCTTTCCCGTAGTGTACGCGCTGGAAAAAGGGCAGGGGGAGAAAATATCCAGGTTAAAAGAGTTATATTACCGGGAAGGAAAGCTCGGAAAAGATGAAGTAAAAGAAGTCAAAAAAATCCTCGAAGAAGTAAATGCCAGTGAAAAGACGAACGAATGGGCGGAAAGATACTGGAACCAAGCGGAAAGTCAACTCCAGGATACGGGAATGGCTGATTGGGCGAAAACCGAACTCCAGGAGTTTGGCTCGTTCTTACTGACCAGAAAGAAATAGGAGGACAACAATGGGTAGACCGATGAAGATGAATGCCAAAATTGCGGGTTACGTTGCCAAACAGATGGCTAAAGGGAGGAAGCGCTTCCCCCTGGTAACCATGATAGAACCTCTGGAACAGTGTAATTTGAGATGTACGGGTTGCGGACGGATCAGAGAATACTCCGAATATCTGGACGAGGTGATGTCGCCGGACCAAGTACTGAAAGCAGCTGAAGAATCCGGTGCACCGGTAATATCTATCACTGGCGGCGAACCCCTTATTCATCCCGAAATAGAGACGATAGTTAGCAGGTTGATTGATGAAGGTTACTACATAATGCTCTGTACCAACGGTTTGTTGCTCGAGGAAAAACTAAAAACCATTCCACCTTCAGATCAATTGGCTTTTGCCATTCATCTGGATGGTACTGAAGAAGTACACGATAAATTCGCGAACAGGGAAGGAGTCTATGAAACTGCCTTTTCCGCTCTGAAGAAGGCCGTAGATCAGGGCTATAGAGTTACGACAAATACGACGATTTTCAAGGAAAGCGATCCAGAAGATCTGCACGAACTATTCAGGAGACTGACAAAAGCCGGAGTAGAAGGGATAATGCTGGCTCCGGGTTACAACTACGAATCCGTAGACAAAAGTGGCGAGCACCAGTTCCTCGAGCGCAAAGAATCGATTGAAGTCTTTCAGGAAATACTCGATCCGGAAAAAGTCAAGGATTTCCCATTTTACAATACGCCACTTTACCTCGACTTTCTTAGGGGCAAGAGAGATCTTAACTGTACTGCCTGGGCCTCACCTACCTACACGGTCAGAGGCTGGAGAAAACCCTGTTACGTGTTGGCCGACGAGCACGTTTCTTCAGTAGACGAAATTCTCGAGGAGGATCTCTGGGAGGAGTTCGGGGTAGGAAACGATCCCAGGTGCAATAGCTGTATGATTCATTCTGGGTTTGACACTGCCGGGATTATCGATCAACTAAGGAGCACAGAAGGTCTGGTTGATGTAGTGAAGAGTGCAGTTCCGGAGAAGTTCAAGAGCATTTTGACCAAGTCCTGACTGCCTGGCTATGATTCTCGTTGTGGCGTCGATGGAAGTAGAGCTTGAGGGTTTGTTTGGCCTGGATACCTCACCTGCTTACTGGGAGGAATGTGAGTTGAAGTTTACGGGAATCGGTCGGGAACACGTGACTGGAACGTTTGATTCGTTCAAATTCGATCCTGATCTTGATGGCCTGTTGTCCGTCGGGTTCGGAGGTTCGGTTGATTCCGGCGTCAAGCCCGGAGATCTTTGCCTGATCGAGGCCGTAGGATCAGACGAAAGAGAAAACAAGTTTTATCCGGATAAAGCGTTTTGGACCGTAGCGCAGGAATCGTTAAGAGAAAGTTTTAGAACCTGTGAGTTGTTGACCGTAGGTCGGACTGTGATGAACACTGAAGGAAAGCGTTCTCTGGCTTCTGACGAGTTTTCAATTATCGATCGGGAAACCTATTGGGTTGCTGAAATAGCTGACCGGGAGGAGGTCCCATTTCTCAGTATGAGAGTGGTAATTGACGGAATTGATCAGGAATTACCCCCGGAATTTTGTTACGATACCGACACGGGCAGAGTAAAGCCCGGGAAGTTTACCTCCTGGTTGGTCCGGAACCCTTTCCGGATCAGGGAAATTCCTGAACTCGGTTGGAATAGCATTAAAGCCCGGCGCCGTCTTGGTAAAGCACTCAACAGCCTAGTTCCGGCTCTTCTAGGTGATGCAAGATGAAATACCTCGTAACGGGAGCTAATGGATTTGTCGGCAGTAATTTAGTTAGAGATCTTCTGGCTAACGACCACGAAGTTAGGGGATTAATAAGATCGACCAGCAATACGGTGAACCTGGAAGGACTTGACCTGAATCTCGTCGAAGGTGATATTCGAAATCCGAAAGATATGGTTAATGCTGCTGAGGGAGTGGACGGCGTTTTTCACACCGCGGCTCTCTACAGCTTCTGGGCTTCTAGCTACGATGACTTCTACCGGACAAACGTGGAAGGTACGCTGAACGTGCTGAACGGGGCGAAGAAGGCGAACGTGGATAAGGTAGTTGTAACCAGTACTGCTTCTCTGCTGGCTCATTCTAAGGACAATCGGAGCCTTCCGGAATCCTCGGCTCAATTACCGAGTGATTACAAGCTGTCTAAGTATATTGCGGAAAAGGAAGCCCTCAGGTTTGCCGATAATGAGGACCTTCCAGTAGTTATTGCTAGCCCCACAGTTCCGATTGGTCCCGGGGATTACGGGCCAACTCCTACTGGTAGGCTAATTCTTGATTTCTTAAACGGCAGGATGAAAGGCTACATTGAGATGAAATTTAACCTGGTCGATGTCGAGGACGTCGCCCGAGGTCACCTACTTGCAATGGAAAAAGGAAACCCCGGGGAGAGGTACGTATTAGGTCACAAAAACTGGAAGATGTCCGATGTAATGGGAGTCTTGTCAAGGTTAACTGGACTACCCAAACCTCGGTTCGAGATACCATATCCTCTTGCTCTAACCGCCGCTTATGTAGACGAGTTTTTTGAGGGGTTTTTGTTGAATAAAAAGCCGACAATGCCTATTTCGGCGATTCACTCTACCAGAGTCGATGAAAGGTTAGATACTTCGCCCTGGATGGAGGAGTTGGGACTTCCCACAACTCCGACGGCAAAGTCGCTAAAAAAGGCTATTGATTGGTACCTGGACAATGGCTACGTAAATAAACCGGAAGCGGTGAAGTCATGAACAGAGTTGAATCGAACGTCGTGGACGTAGGAGGGGTCAAGATAGGCGGGGATAACCCCGTAGTGGTTCAGTCCATGACTAATACACCGACCGAGGAAGTGGAAACGACCCTGAATCAGGTTAAAAGTCTGGTTGATCGTGGTTGTGAGCTGGTAAGAGTAGCCGTCCCGGATAGTAAAGCGGGAAAAGCGTTGCCGGGGATCGTCGATCGGAGTCCGGTGCCGATAATAGCGGATATACATTACTCTCAGGACCTGGCATTTATGGCCCTGGAGGCGGAAGTTGACAAGCTCCGGCTGAATCCCGGGAATATTACCGACCCGGAAGCAATAGAGGAGATAGCGCGGGAAGCATCCAATCGATCGATCCCGATCCGCGTGGGGGTAAATTCGGGGTCTCTGGACAAAAGTATACTGGAGAAATACGGGAGAACCCCTAAAGCAATGGTTGTAAGTGCAGAAAACGAGTTAGAGTTGCTCGAAAACCAGGGATTCGATCAGATAGTCGTTTCGCTGAAATCCAGCGAGGTAGAGGAGACGATCGAGGCAAACGAAATATTTTCCCGGAAATACGATTACCCGCTCCACCTTGGCGTAACGGAAGCCGGTGGAGGTAGAAGTGGATTAATAAAATCCGCGATCGGAATAGGTACGCTCCTTCACAAGGGAATTGGTGATACGATAAGGGTATCGCTTACAGGTGACCCGGAAGAGGAGGTAGGTGCGGCTTACGATATCTTGAAAGCTCTGGGAGTTAGAAATCGGGGTGTTGACTTCGTCTCTTGCCCCACCTGTGGGAGAACTGAGATAGACGTTCAGACGCTGGGGCGAGAATTGGAACGAAGGCTGGCCGACCTGGAAGATCCGGTGAGGGTATCTCTGATGGGATGCTCGGTTAATGGTATAGGTGAAGCTGGTTCCTCGGACCTGGGACTGGTGGGGACCGCCAGCGGAGGAGTGTTGTACATAGATGGAAAACAGAAAGGGCTAATCTCTGCTTCGGATATAGAGACTTTGGTTGGTCGGATGGAAGAGGAAGTAAGGAATTATCACGAAAAGGGAGACTAAATGGAAATAATTAAGGCAGATTTATTTGGCTTCTGTTTTGGAGTAAGACGCGCAGTTGATATTGTCGAAGAGAAGCTAGATGAGCGTGAGGAAATAGACACTCTGGGCCCCATAGTTCATAACCCAAACGTGGTTGAGGATCTTTCCGCCAAAGGTGCGGAGGTCGTAAATTCGCTGGATAGCGTTGATACGGACTCGGTAATAATTACTGCTCACGGCGCGGGCAGGGAAATCCATGAGGAAATAGATGATAAGGGGTTGAACCTTATAGATACGACCTGTCCAATTGTAAAAAAAGCTCAGGAGACGGCTGAAGATTTAGTCCAGCAGGGTTATCAAGTGGTTATTTACGGAGAGAACGACCATACGGAAGTTAGAAATATTCTGGGCTGGCTAAATGGAAAGGGAGTGGCGATACTGGATCCACACGAAGAGGTCCCCATACCTGAAGGTAGAGTTGCTTTGCTATCTCAGACAACTAAAGGAAAGAAGTACTTTTTCGACTTTGCAGCTGAATTTCTTCAGGCGAATAGGGATAAACTGGAAGACGTGAAAATAGTCGATACTACATGTGGGGAGACCAGGCGAAGATATGAAGCAGCCGAGAGGCTGGCGGAACAGGTCGATCTGATATTGGTGGTGGGAGGTAAAAATTCGGCAAATACCAGAAAGCTTGCCGAAGTTGCAGCAAATACCGGAATCGAGACACATCATATCAAGGACGAGTCGGAGATAGAGCCCGATTGGATTGAGGGGGTTGAAAGAGTCGGTATAACGGCTGGCGCTTCGACGCCACAGTCGGCTGTATCTTCGGTAGAGGAAACGCTAATAGAGTTGGATCGGTCTTAAATAAAAGGAGGTCTAGGGATGTTGACTTCAACATCTACAGAAATTTTAGAAGTTCAGACTACAAAAGCTCCGGAATTTATCGACATCACGGACGAAGTCGAAAAGTTTATGGAAGACAAGGATGTCGAGTCAGGTGCGCTCGTTATTTTCAGTCGTCATACGACGGCAGCCATCAGGATCAATGAAAACGAGTCGCTCCTTAAAAGGGATATGGCGGAGTTCCTAAAACAGATTGCTCCGGAGGGTAACTATTATCGACATAACGATTTTTCCATAAGAACGGAAAACATGACCGAAAATGAAGTACCGAACGGTCATGCTCACTGTCAATCGCTCGGTCTCGGTGCAAGCGAGACCATCCCGGTAATTGACGGCGAGTTACAGCTCGGTAAGTGGCAAAAGGTATTCCTTATCGAGCTGGACCACTCCCGGGAGCGAGAAGTGATTCTTCAGATTATCGGGGGGTAGTCGTTCGGACGGAAAACCCTGACTTGAACAGGATTTTGGATAGAATATTTGTCTGTGAATTATGGTAGAACTAGAGAATTTAAACCCAGAACTATACCGGAAAGATCTAACCCTGGAAGATGCTTACGGAGTATGCAAGGATATAAGCGTCGGGCACTACGAAAACTTCACCGTGGTTAGCAGGCTCATGCCCGCGGAAAAGAGAAAATACATCTACGCTTTATATGCCTACAGCCGTTACACGGACGACCTCGGTGACGAACTGGAGGAGGGCAATCTGGAGGCTCTCGATCTATGGGAAAAAGACCTGATGGGAATCTTTCAGGGAGAAGACCCGGAGAACGCCATCTTAATGGCTCTACAGGATACAGTGGAAACTCACTCTTTAACGGCGGAACCGTTTTGCAAACTTATTGAGGCAAATAGGATGGACCAGCTTAACAGATCCTACGAGACCTACGAAGATCTGCTTGAGTACTGTGACCATTCAGCAAATCCCGTAGGACGAGTTTTTTTGGGGATTTTTGGTTACAACGACGCTCGGAGAAATGAACTATCCGACAAGACTTGCACCGGATTGCAGCTTACTAATTTCTGGCAGGACGTCGATCGGGACGAGAGGATAGGAAGGGTGTACTTGCCCGAAGAGGATATGAAGAAGTTTGGATATTCCAGAGAGATGCTGGAAGACAGGGTCTACAATGAGAGATTCGTAGAGCTAATGAAGTTCGAAGTCTCGCGAGCCAGAGAACTGCTTGAAGGGGGACTGGAACTGGTGCCGCTACTGGATAAGAGAATCAAGATGGACGTCAGGCTTTTCAATCAGGGTGGTCTCAGGATTCTGGACAAGATCGAAGAAGAGGAATACGATGTTCTTCACAAACGACCTACCCTATCCAGAGGAGAGAAAGTTTGGTTGTTTTTCTCGAACTTGATGAAGCGCCCGGTACGGAGGTTTGTAGATGAAAAACCGGCCTGAGGGGGTTGTAAAGAGAGATGAAAGTCCGGAAGGTTACTGCAAAAGAGTTACCAGGGAACGGGCGAAAAATTTCTACTGGGCGATATTAACTCTCCCGAAAGACAAACGATCTGCCGTCTATACAATTTACACTTTTGCTCGCCGTTGTGACGACATAGCGGACAGTTCCTGGGATGTTTCTGAGAAACAAGAACACCTGGAGGGAGAACGGAAAAAGCTAAATAGTCTTTACCGGGGAAACTCAAAGGGGAAGCTTTACGAGGCTCTGAGGAGTACGATAGAGAAATACGATATTCCCCGAACGTATTTTGAACAGTTGATTCAGGGTGTGGAAATGGATCTAACAAAAGATAGATATTCGACCTTTCAGGACCTTAAAGTTTATTGCTTTCGCGTGGCATCCGTGGTGGGACTTGCGCTTATAGAAATATTTGGTTATGAAGAGGCTAAAGCAAAGAAATACGCGATAGATTTAGGTCTGGGTATGCAGCTAACTAACATAATCAGGGATGTGGCCGAAGATTATCGCCGGGGAAGGATATACATACCGCAAGAGGATCTGGAAAAGTTTAACTGTGATTTCTCCGAGGTCGATTCTAACGGCGTAAATTCTCGGTTCAGAAAATTGATGGATTACGAAGCGGCACGAGCCCGAGACTTTTTCGAATCGGGAAAGAAGTTATTTTCCTACCTTTCTCCCAGAGCGCGTGCCTGCCCTGCCGGACTTTACGGCGTATATAGCAAATTGCTAAAAAAAATGGAGGCTTCCGGTTGGGAGGTTTGGCATCAACGAACAAGGTTGAACACTGTAAGAAAAGTCAGTGCTGTTCTGAGCCAATGGCTGATCAGCCTGAGTCGATAGCCCTAATTGGCGGCGGACTAGCCGGGCTTGCAGCGGCGACGAGGTTACTGAATCGAGGTTACGACGGCGATTTGATCCTGCTCGAGCGAACTCCTTTTCTGGGGGGAAGGACAAGTACCGTCGAATATAAGGAGCACCGGCTCGACCTGGGCCAGCACATGCACGTGTCGGGGTTCGAATTTTACCTGGAATTTCTCACTGAGATTGGGCTTGAGGATAAGATTAGAACCCAATCTCGCCTGGAAGCGGAATTTCGCGATAGTTCCGGAAAAACCGGAATCGTCGAGGGCAATAACGTACCCCCACCATTTCACCTCTTTTCTTCTCTGGTTAACTTTCCCTTTATTTCCTTTTTTGATAAGTCCAGTCTAGCTGGACCGCTCCTGTCAGCTCTCCTGTTTGATTACGAGGAGGATGATAGGCAGATCTCCTTCGGCGATTGGTTAAGACGGAGAGGGGCTACTGAAAACTCGATAGAAAGGCTCTGGAACCAGATCATCATACCTACACTTAACGCCCCGGTAGACGAGGTGAGCGTACCCAAAGGTATGATGATCCTAAAGAGGGTCCTGCTGGATAGGGGAGGGGGAAAACTCGGCAGGTTGGACGATGATCTGGCTCTGATCGGGGAACAGGCATCGGATTTTATCGAGAAACACGGTGGAACGGTAGAGTTATCCAGCCCGGTAACTTCGGTAACTCCTGCCGGAGACGGAGAATGTCGGGTAGAGTTAAATGATAATAAGGTGATAAAATCAGAAATAGTCCTCTCCGCAGTACCCGGACACAGTCTGGAAAAAATTCTCACCGAGACGACCCTGAATGAGTTTGCCCGTCCTTTCTGGAACCTGGAATGGAATTCAATTCTGAACGTTCACCTCTTCTTCTCCGAAAGCGTGATGGAACGGGAGTTCTTCGGATTCCTTGAGGGTACCGCCGGCTGGGTCTTTAATGTGGACTGGAACGAGCCTGATTCCGGTAAACACATCTGTCTTACTCTGTCCGACCCCGATGAGCTGGAAAATAAGGAAACCAAAGAACTGGTAAACCTTGTAGAGCGGGAACTATCGTCACCGCTACCCGGTATCAAAGAAGCCTCTTTAGTTGACTCTATCGTGCTTCACCAGCCGAAGGCGACCTTCAAGCCGGAGCCGGGAAGTAGTTCATTTAGACCGTCTCAGAATCCCGGAATACCGGGGTTGTACCTTGCTGGGGATTGGACGGCTACTGGCTGGCCCTCGACGATGGAAGGGGCGGTGAGGAGCGGTTATTACGCGGCAGACGAGATACTTGGTAATTCAAACAGATGATTCTCCGGATTACTCTTTGACCAGGATTGCTTGATTTAATGTTAGCTTAAAAGGATAGTTGGTATCCTGAAGGCTTATTTATAGGTGAAATTTGGTTAAAAGTTTTGGGAGACTCAGTACTTTCACCATTATATGAAGCGATATACAATCCATGAATAATGGGTTAATCTTATCCTTTAGCCCTCTACAGCTTATCTGGCTGCCGGGATTTAGTCTATGTTCAAGCTTATATAAGGTTAAATCAGTTGCCAGATTAGCTGTAAAGGGCACAATTACCGGGAATAGATATAAAGCACGGCTGAGGTGAGAGAACTGAGAGGAGAGCGATTTTATTTACCCTCGGGCAAATATCTAATTTGCTCGAACGGCAATGATTTTCTACTCTATTGTGACTTAAAAGCTGGTCACAAGGACGAAAACCGAGAAACTTTAGGTTTGAATTATTGTTACGATTGGCTATAATGCTGGCGGTGTTTATCTTGAAAAATTTTCATAATCCTACGAAGGGAGATTTAAATTTTGAAGGCGTTGTCGACGAGATAGTCGGCATGATGGAGCAGGACCAGAAGTCCGAGTTTGAGATTGTAGTGGGAACTGACTCGCATGCTTCTTCGGGCGATCACGAGATCGATTTCGTTAGCGCGATCGTAATTCATCATGTCGGCAAAGGTGGACGTTACTTCTGGAAACGCGAGACGGAGGAAGGGATATATACTTTAAGGGATAAAATATATAAGGAAGCCTTTCTATCTTTCGACCTTGCAAAAGACCTGATGGAGCGGATGGAAGAAGTGACTTTGCTTGATTACAACCTGGAAATTCACGTCGACGTGGGTCAGCGAGGAAAGACGAAAGAGTTGATCGACGAAGTCGTAGGAATGATTATTGGTAGTGGTTTTGAAGTAAGGACAAAGCCCGATTCCTACGGAGCTTCGACCGTAGCGGACAAGCACGCCTGAACCGGGTTATTTGTTCAGCTGATCGTATATCTCACTCTTTGATACTCCCCTTATTTTAGCCAGTTCTTTCATGGCCTGCTTTCGGGATAAACCCTTTAACTTCTTCAGCCCTTCGTACTGGTCTTCCAGTGGAACGTCCTCGTATTTTTCTCTTCTCGCTCTAGCCGCCTCTTCTTCAGTGGCTCCGCTCAGAACTATGGTGAATTCCCCTTTGAGTTTACCTTCGCTTAGCCGGTCCAGTAACTTGGAGGGTTTACCTTTAATTGTCTGTTCAAATTTTTTAGTTAGTTCACGACAGACTGTAATTGACCTTTCAGGAAGAACTTCATCCAGCAGTTCCAGGGTGGTCTCGATTCTGTAGGGCGAATCGTAAATCACTGTCGTCCTGGTCCGAGTTCGTAATTCTTCAAAATACTTGCGTTTCTTGCCCCGTTTTTTTGGAGCTTGGCCGTCGAATACAAAGCTGTCAGTGGGCTGCCCCGAAATCGAAAGGGCAGTTAAGGCGGCATTTGGGCCCGGGACCCCAACGACGTCTAGCCCTCTTTCCCTGATCTCTCGGACCAGTTTAAATCCGGGATCGGAGATCAGAGGGGTTCCGGCGTCACTTATCAAAGCCAGGTCGTAACCCGCCAGGAGTTTCTCTATTAACTTATCTCGTCGGTCCTCTCCAGATCCCTTGTAGTAACTGAGCGTGAAAGGGGTATCGATATCGTAGTGGTCAAGTAACCTCCGGGAATGTCGGGAGTCCTCGGCTATGATAGCGTCGGCGGAGCGGAGGGTTCCAACGGCTCTATAGGTTATATCGGAAAGATTTCCTATCGGCGTTGCGACCACGAAAAGCTTTCCGGATTTGGAATTTTCTTCCTTTTGATTGCCCATGACCTTTCGAGACCCTATTGTGCTACCCTAATAGGGGACCTGCGTTTTAAATTACACCTCCGGCCGAGATCAACTTTATCCAGTTGGGTCCCAGCACGAATGCCCAGAGTCTCTGGATAGCCCAGAAAAAGGCGTCTCCACCGAGCCATAAGACGGCAAGAATTATTAAAAACCCGTATTGTTCCATCTGAGCCATTATTTCTTTTCCCCGGGGGGATAGAAAGTAGTTGAGAATTCTGGAGCCATCGAGCGGAGGCATGGGGATCAAGTTGAACGCACCGAGAATTATGTTAATTATGACGAAAACGCCAAGGAAATAAATCAGCATCCAGAATCCGTTTTTAGCGAATTGAAACAGGAAACCTCCGTTTCTTCCCAGAAACGAGTTTATATAAAGAGGAACGACTAGATGGCCTATCAGAGCGGCAAATGATAGCATGAAAACATTGCTAAGCGGACCGGCCGCTCCGACCTGAAGCATGCCTCGTTCGGAATCCCGGAAATACCTTGGATCGATTGGTACGGGTTTTGCCCAGCCGAATAGAAATAAGCCGCCGCCGAAAATAAGCTGGAGCAGGATTAATCCCAGCGGGACGAGAATAGTTCCTACCGGATCAACATGGGGAATAGGATTTAACGTTAGTCTGCCCGCTTTTTTTGCAGTAGGATCTCCCAGTTTCCAGGCAACGTAGCCGTGGGAGTATTCGTGAATAATTGCGGCAGTAAACAGAGCCAGCAACAGTATAACCAATTCCACTATCGTAGTTCCTATGTTATCACCTCTTTCGGAGATACGGTAATCGTCTTTTCGTTCGTAATCTGGACCAGGCCTGGCTTCGCCCCTTTCGGCTTATCGACGTACTTAACCTGAGTGTAGCTTACAGTGGCTTTTTCTGCTTCCCGCGCTTTTGAATTCAGTGCGGCGAGCTGGGCGGCTTTTACTATTACTTCTTCCGGCACCTGATCGGGACGACCGTCAGTCACTATAACCACGTGGGCTCCGGCGTATTTTCTAACGTGGAGCCAGATGTCGTCTCTCGAAGCGTTCCGAACTAGTTCGTCGTTCTGCCTGGCATTCCTTCCCACCATTATCTTGTGTCCCTTTATCCAGTACTCCTTTGGTCCCCCGCTATCCTGCTTGTCGGCTGAACCGGTCTCCTCCTCTATGTAACCCTTCTCCTTTAGAGTGCCTTCAATCTTTGCTAGTTCTTCCCTAGATTCAGCTTCCTCTAAATCCTCGCGCAGACCCTGGAGGAACTTAAATTCGTTATTAAGGGATCGCTTCCTTCGTTCAAGTTTTTCCTTTCCTCTCTTCAGTTTTTTGTAGCGTTCGTAGTACTTCTGAGCGTTCTCTTCCGGAGTCGACGAGGGGTCCAGATCTACCTCCCTCTTTTCTCCCTCACGATATGGATCGTTGAGTTTAGCTTTCTCCATCCCTTTTTCGAGTTCGCCCAGGTTTGCTAGAATAATATCTCCCGTTTCTTTTAACCTTTCCCTATTTTCGGACTGCTGGAGCTGTTCTTCGACGTTTTCCAGAGCTCCCTCCACCCGGTCCAGTTCATCCTCCAGGGCCGAGGTCACTTTATCACGGAGTTCTTTTGTTTTATAACTAGCTTCTCTGGCTTTGTAATAGTGGTCCAGGGCATCACTCAAAGTGGCAAAAGTCACTTCCTGAACTTCCGAGTAGCTTTCCAGCTCTATTGGGCTAAATTCCACGGGCTTCCCGTCTTCCTGGTAGACCCGAGGGGTAACATCTGAGAAAATTTCGTCGAAGAAATCTTCTGCGGCTTCCCAAAGGGAATTCTTTTGGGACTCTGAAAGCTCCTTTTCCCCCTGAGGAACACCCGCCCTGGTGGTTATTTCTTTTGCCAGGGTCGGACCGATACCCTCGATGTTGTTCAATAGGTTTCTCCATGCGGGCTGATCCCGTTCGAAGAAACTTCGAAATTCCTCCTCCGATATGTCCAGCGGTTCCACTTTGCCTTGTTTTGGTGGTAACTCGTAAGTGCTTCCAGGAGTGATGGGTCTTCTTTCGCTCTCTTTTTTCTTCAAGACGCCGAGAATTTCTTCGTCCTGAATCAAGAAGAGATTACTGTTCCGACCCATGAGCTCCAGGGAAAGCTCCTTTCTTACTATTTCGCCTTCTTCATTTTTGGGCTCGGTTTTCTTATCCACCTCTATCTTCAGCACCCGGTCCAGCCCTCTCTGGGTAATTCGTGCGATCTTCCCGCCAGAAAGGTGTTTTCGGAGAAGCATGGTGAAATTGGGAGGTTTGGGGGGATTTTCCAGGTCGAGATTCGTCAATTGTACCCGAAAGTCCGTAGCGCAGGAGATCAATATAGTATAGTCCTCACCGTTCCAGACGTTGATCGTAACCAGTTCCCGTCTGGGCTGGTAAATCTTTCTGATCCAACCTCCGGTCAGGTTCTCCTGTAGTTCCCGGTTTAACCAGTGGAGCGTAATGCCATCTAATGCCATAATAACCTTGACCTAATTATAAATTAAAGCTGTAAATATTCGCCGGCACTTGTATCAGTCCGTCCGGCTTACTCGGAAAGCCAAACAGAAAGAATCAGATATCAAGATTTGTTATCTGATTGCTGTTTTCCTTGATGAAGTTCTTCCGAGCCTGAACGTCGCTTCCCATCAAAGTACTGAATAGTTCGTCGGCTTCCAGCGCGTCCTTGACCGAAACCCTCTTCATTATTCGGTTTTCCGGGTTCATCGTAGTTTCCCAGAGCTGGGACGGGTTCATTTCACCAAGTCCTTTGAACCTCTGGACTGAGGACGGTTTTCTTTCCCTATCGTCCATGAACTCCTGCAGAGCTTCGTCGGAATAGAAGTACTGTTTACTCTTGCCCGTTTGAACCTTGTAAAGCGGTGGCTGAGCGATAAAGATGTTGCCGTCCTCAATTAACGGCTCGAAGTTCCGATAGAAGAAGGTGAGTAGAAGTGCCCGGATATGGGCTCCGTCAACGTCGGCGTCAGTCATGATTATTATTCGCTCGTATCGTAGCTTCTCTTTTGCGAAGTGGTCCTGAACCCCCGTCCCCATAGCGGTAATAATTGATTTTAGTTCTTTGTTTTCCAGTTGCTTGCTCATTCGGGATTTCTCAACGTTCAGGACCTTGCCCCTCAGGGGCAATATGGCCTGGAATTCCCTGTCACGAGCACTTTTTGCTGAACCGCCGGCTGAGTCACCCTCTACGATGAAGAGTTCGCTACCCTCCGGTTTTCTCTGAGTACAATCAGCTAATTTGCCCGGCAGTGAAGTAGAAATCATTGCATTCTTTCTGGCTAATTTCCTTGCTTTCTTGGCTGCGTTCCTTGCCCGGGCTGCTTCGATTGACTTTTCGATAATTTTTCGAGCGACTTTCTTGTTATTCTTGTAGAAATCGAGAAGTGCTTCAGAAGTATTATTACGGACGATTTCCCTTATTTCGGGATTTCCCAGTTTGGTTTTTGTTTGACCTTCGAATTCGGGTTCCGGGAGTCTCACGTTTATAATCCCGGTTAACCCTTCTCGTATATCCCTACCGGCCAGGTTATCGTCTGACTTTTTCAGCATTTTCTTCGATCGGGCGTATTTGTTTGTCGTCTTGGTCATTGCCGTCTTGAAGCCGGTAACATGTTTGCCGCCCTCCTGGGTATTGATATTGTTAGCAAAAGAGTAAATGGATTCCGAAAACTTTTTAGTAAACTGGAGGGCTATTTCGACGAAGTTCCCTTCTTTTTCCCGTTTGAAGTAGATAGGATCGTCGTGGATTCTTTCCTCATTTTCCGTAATTGAGTCCACGTACTCTTTTATTCCTCCGTCGAACTTGAACGTCTTGGTTACGTCAGCCTCGACGTTCTCAAGAACTATTTCCAGTCCTTTATTTAAGTAAGCGAGTTCTCTGAGTCGGTGTGTCAACTTCGGAAGATCGTATTCGAAGTCGCCGAATATTTCTTCGTCCGGTTTGAAAGTGATTTTTGTGCCTCGACCGTTTTCCTTGGGATCAATTTCCTTTAGCTCGGACAGCGTCTCCCCCCGGGTGAAATCCTGCCTGTACCTAGCTCCGTTTCGCTGAACTTCTACCCTCATCCACTCCGAGAGAGCATTTACGACGGAAACACCTACTCCGTGAAGCCCTCCACTTACCTTATAACTTTTGTGATCGAATTTCCCACCCGCGTGAAGAGTCGTCATTACGACCTCTACACCGCTCATTCCTTTTTCCGCGTGTGTATCCACGGGTATCCCCCGACCGTTGTCTATGACGGTAACGTTGTTATCCTCGTGAACAATTACCTGTATTTCGTCGCACTCTTCCACGAGGGCTTCGTCGATGCTGTTGTCAAGCACCTCATTGATTAAGTGCATTACACCTTCCTGGCCGGTGCTCCCGATATACATCCCGGGGCGCTTGCGGACGGCTTCTAAGTCTTCCAGTACTTCAATTTGATCTGCTTCGTAGGGCATGTAACCACCTCAAACCTGAATTAGCCAAATATCTTGATATCTTAGAGTTTTATTTTTTTAAAGCTATTAAATCCTGTATATCGTATTGTTTGTTGAAAAAGATCCTCCCCCAGTTAATACAGTAACGAGCTTTTAATTTATAGTCTTTATTTTCACTAAAATTTAACCAAAATTTAAGTTATGATCCCAATACCACTCGTTATTAGTAGAGAAGACACTTGGAAATCGCTCTCCTGGAAATCCAAATTATAACCATACGATTATAAAGAAAATCGGCTTAAATTACCAGGACCATATCCTAATTCTGGATAGGATTTCAGCCTAATTTTGGTGTATCAAAAACCTCGTTTAAGCCAATAATCCTTTTTGAACTATTTTCTGTAGATCTTCCTATTAACTGGAGAGTTTCTGTCCTCAAAATTAAGTAACTTATCCTCATTGTTTTCGGATCTAAATAAGGTTGCCAGCAAAAACACGACTGCTTCTTTTAGGTAGGACCTTTCCTTTTGGCCCAAACCCATCCGACCTGGAAGTTTTAATTTGTCTAGAGCAGGGTTTCTTTTCCCCTTATGGAAAACTTTGCGGGATAATTTACTTACGAAACACGCGGTGACGACAGGCTTTTCATCGCTGGATGAGCATTTCCAAAGTTGAGAACGGTTTCCTAAACGAATAAACTAAATGGACGCTGCGAGTCTTGATTTTTATTGCAGTAGTTTAATCTTCTGAGAATTCCCAAGAGAATGTAACCGTCCATGGTTTTTGAAGGAGCGTTAATAGATGAGTGACTACCAGGATAAACTAGATCTGTTAACTGAATTTTTTAAAAATTCCGAATGCTCCCGGGAGGAGAGGAAGCTGGGAATTGAGGTCGAGCACTTCGTCCTGGAAGCTGAATCGCTAGAGGCTACTACTTATTACCAGAAAAACGGAATAGAGGATCTGTTGGAGAGCCTTGCGGATCGAGGTTGGGAGGCAAAACTGGAGGACGAACACCTCGTCGGGCTGGAAAGTGATCAGGCCAGGGTTGCTCTGGAACCTGGCGGTCAGCTGGAATTGAGCATCCTTCCGCAAAGCTCTATTGACGAACTGGAGAATATTTACCTGGACTTCGTCAGGGAAGTTACAACCATATTGGATGGTTGGAACAAGGTCCTCTTTTGCCTGGGCTATCAACCGGAAAGCCCGATAGGCGAGATACCTATACTCCCCAAACAACGATACGATTACATGCACGAATACTTCGAGGGTAAAGGTAAATACGCTTACAACATGATGAAATCGACCTGCGCAATCCACGTGAATTTTGATTACTTCAGTGAAGATGATTATGAAAAAAAGAACCTTGTCGCCAACGCCCTTTCCCCTCTGATCTACACTGTACTGGATAATTCTCCCTTCTTCGAGGGCGAAGTTAGCGAAAAAGAAGGGGTTCGGCGGAGGATCTGGAAACACTGCGATTCGGAGCGCTGTGGTTATCCGTCAGGATTATTCGACGGGGAGTTCGGCTATAATGACTACGCGGAATACTTGTTGGATACACCGCCAATGGTATACAAGAATCGAGGAGAGCTTGTATATTCGAAGGATAAATTACTCGAGGAGATACTCCTGGAGGACCTTGAGCCTACCAGGGAGGAACTGGAATATCTTCTGACAACTGTGTTTCCCGACGTAAGGACCAAAAATCACCTGGAGGTAAGGATGGGGGATTCGATACCTTATCCTTATAGTTTTGCCTATCTGAGTTTCTGGAAAGGACTTTTGTACTGCAAGGACAATCTGAATAAACTTTACGAGAGCTTTAAGAAACTCACTAGAGACCAGTTCCGGGACCGGAAACGCCGGTTGGCTGAAACCGGAGTGGAGGCAAGATGGGATTCGGGTTCCGTGTTTTCGGCTTATAGAGATTTGCTGGATCTGGCGGAACTGGGGTTGGAACAAGGGGAACGGCAGTACCTGGCACCGTTAAAGCTTCTCGCCGAGAAGGAAGTTACTCCCAGGCGGAAGTCACTGGGGGCTTTATCTGAAGGGAAGACAAGTGCCCTCTCGTGGTGTAATTTAACCGAAATTATTGGCAAAAAGGAGTAGTTAATGGACGCAGAAGAATTATTATCGAGGTTTCGGGAGGACGTCAAATCAAGACCGGAAGAGTTTATCGAAGATTATCAAACGGTAAAGCGAGAAGTCGAGGACTCGTCCGCTCGGTACCTCGGTGAAACGATTGATTTTCTCTATCAGCCGATGTTTTTTACGCCAAAAGACCTTACCTGGATAGAGGGAGTATTGGTCAAGCTGACAGGAATTCTGAACAAGACGGTAGAGGAATATCGGACCGACCCAAATTTCCGCCGGGTTTTCCCGTTTTCGAAAAAAACTGAGGAACTTATCCTCGCCGATCCAGGCTACGAAAACCCTTTCCCGATGGCCAGGTTCGACATATTCTACAATTACAATGAAGGTCTGAAATTCTGTGAGTTCAACACGGACGGGTCTGCGGGAATGAACGAAGCAAGGGTCCTGCAGAATTCCCTCTACCACTCCAAAGCGATGAACTGTATTCCGGATGATTGCGAAATCGAATATTACACTCCGATGGAGAACTGGATCGATAAGATCGTCGATATTTACCACGAGTTCGCGGGCGAAGAAGTGGATCCGGAAACGGTGGCTATAGTGGACTTCGAAGGAGAAGGGATCAACAGCGAATTTCAGGAATACAGGAAAAAGTTCGAAAATCGAGGTTACCGAACCATAATTCAGGACCCCAGAGAGCTGGAATACGACGGAAATAATTTGCTTGCCGGCTCGACCTGGGTTGATCTGGTCTATCGCCGCGCAACCACCCACAAAATCGTCGAGCGGTACGAGGAAATAGAACCGTTTCTGGAAGCCTATAAGGACGGGAGCGTCTGTGTCGTAGGTGGATTTACTTCGCAAATAATTCATAACAAAGCGCTGTTTGCCATCCTTCAGGAAGAAGATTATACGGACTTTCTCACGGAAGAAGAGAAAGAGTTTATCACGAAATACTTCCCGGTTAGTCGGATATTTCACGAAGGTGATAGCTCATTGAGGGATAGGCTAATAGAGAGGAAAAACCAGTTTCTGCTCAAGCCTTTCGATAAGTTCGCAGGACACGGGGTCTACGTTGGGGAGGACTATGAAGTCGCTGAGTGGGAGAAGAAGGTCAATGAAGCCCGGAAAAAAGATTACATTGCCCAGGAATTCTGTGACGTGCCGGAGAAAGAATTTCTGTATGTCAAGGACGGGGAAATCAACTTCGAGAAGTTTGGCTACCTTGTTGGTTTATTCCTTTACGAACAGGAGTTAAACGGGTTATATACAAGGGTAGGGCGGGAAAACGTGATTGCTTCGCTGGTAGAATGTTTTTCGCTTCCAAATTTTCTGGTTAGAGACTGTAATTGATAGTTACTTTAAGGCTGTAATTTAAAATCGACGAATTAGCCTGCACAAAAACCAACCAGACTAAAACTACTTTTCATTTGGATTCTTCTCGTCTGCTCTGTATCTAGACCTATTTTCGGTTTTAAAATTTACTTTAGAAAACACCTTACTCTTTCCAGCTAACACGACAAAACCGCTCAATTCAGGATAGAGTATTGGATTTCAACGAACTTGTTTCAAGAGTTGTGTCCGTAAATATAGGAGTTACGCCACTTTAATGACATTAAATAATCAATAGTGGGCTTGGGTTCAGAATATTTAGGAAGTATGGCGTAAGAGTTGAAATCTCAGCAAAAATAATAGAATATTATTAAAATTTATCATAACTAGCTGGATTTTATACTCCTTGATCTCAGTCCGTTTGGTAGCTTTTTATTTCTAGAGTAATGAGAAAGTTGGGATAAAAAACTAGTCTCAGTGTCCCGATTTATTTAAGGGGCGGGCGTTTTTCGCTTTTGTGTACAGGAGGTGCAGAGTGAAAGATAGACAGTATTCAGGTTATCAGCCATACCAGTATCTGGAGGCAGGGAAAGACTATAAAGAGTTCTCAATGGCTGATGAAGTAAACAGGGTTGAGCCCTACAAAGTTCCTTTGTCGGACGAGAAAGAAGAGATTTATCAGGAGATCGCAAGTGATTCTACTTTCATTTCTTTACACGAACATCCCGTGATATTCCCGGACGATATGGAGGAGATCTTCGAATTTAACAGGGAAGGACGGGAGTTCACCGCTTATGAAGGATTAAGCCAATCCTGTCTGGATGCAGTATTTGACAATATGATGGACGGCACGTCTACTATCACCTCGAAGATGGGCTGGAAGTGGAGAGACATAATCTATGACCTGGGTATGCGTTTAAGTGATATTGCCCATCAAGACTTCATAATCAAGTGTGAAGGCATCGATGATATCAGGCGAGCCCACGAAGAAGGAAAGATAGCATTAGTTTTTTCTCTCGAGTCGGCAACCATGATCGAAAACGAAGTCGATAGATTGGATATCCTCTATGGACTGGGTGTTAGATCCATGGGAGTAGTTTACAGCGAGTCAAACGCTTTGGGTTCGGGGTTAAGAGAGCCCAGGGACGGCGGTTTGACGGTCTTCGGTCATCAGGCTGTAGATAGGATGAACAAACTGGGAATAGCGATTGACGTTTCGCACGCGGGAGATCAGACTTCCCTGGACACGATTAAAGCCAGCGATAAGCCAGTGATGATAACTCATACGGGAGCGAGATCCCTGTGGCAATCGAGTAGAATGAAGCCGGACGATGTTCTAAAAGCGTGTGCTGAAAACGGCGGAGTTATCGGAATAGAAGCAGCTCCACATACCACAATTACCGAGAACAATCCGAAACACAGTATAGAGTCCTATATGGAACATTTCGAGTACTGCGTCGATCTACTCGGTATTGATCACGTTTCCTTCGGCCCCGACACCCTCTTTGGAGATCACGTCACTCTGCACGACGTATTTCGGGAACACCTGTCAGTCGATCAGGCGTTTACGAGGGAAGATGAGTCAGGGGAGTCGGAGGAACCCGAGCACGTTCCTTACGTCAAAGGTATGGAGAATCCCTCCGAGGCTTCCCATAACATAATTCGCTGGCTGGTCAAGCACGATTATAGCCGAGAAGAAATCGAAAAAGTTATTGGCGGCAACACTCTCAGGGTTCTTGAAGAAGTCTGGGAATAATTGATTGTAAGTTCCACAGGCGTTCTGCCGTAGTTTGTATTTTTAACCGCTGGGCGGTTTATTGATTCTTTATTAGTGTTAGAGTCAACCTTTTATTCGGTCTTTAGGAGGTAAAAAAATGAATAGAAACCTTCAGGTTGAGTTACTTGTCGGTCTTATTTCTATCTTTTTACTGTTTAATCTGACTGTTGGTGCTAACGCTCAGCAAGAAGGCGGAACCCTTACGATTTCCGCCAGGCAGAGCCTTTCCACGCTTAACCCTCTGATGGGCGAGGGGATTTACGGTTACTACGCGACGAACAGTATTTTTGATCCCCTGATTACTATCGACCCCGATGGGTTAAAGCCAGCACCCTACGTCGCAAAATCCTGGGAAGTTTCCGAGGACGCTACGGAATTCACCTTCAATATTAGGGAAGGAATAGAATTCCATAATGGAGAGAAACTTACTGCTGAAGACGTGAAGTTCTCGCTCGATTGGATAATAAACCCTGATAATGGCTCTCCTATGAAGAGCCAGTTTAGCTGGGTAAAAGAAGTCAAGCAACTGGACGAATATACGGTAAAGATAATTGCGAATAAATCCTTCCCACCCGGCTTATCCCAGTCGGTCTTCCGCATAGTTCCTAAAGACACTTTCCAGGAGATGGGAAAGGAAAAATTTGCTCAGAACCCTATAGGAAGCGGTCCGTTCAAGTTGGAAGACTGGGTTAAAGGCGACTCTGCTACGCTTGTCAGAAATGAAGATTACTGGCTTAAGAAGCCTAATCTCGAGAAAGTTAAGATTCGGGTAATCCCTGAAATATCGACCGCGGAACTGGAATTGGAAAAAGGTGGAGTAGATATTACGGATATCATTTCCCCGCAAAATATCTCCCGGTTTGAAAAAATGGATAACATCCGGGTATTAACTGAACCTGGGCTCAACACTCAGTTCATAGGGTTTAACGATAAAAGAAAGCCTTTCAACGATGTGAGGTTCAGAAAAGCGGTTAGGAAATTAATTGATGTCGAAGATATAGTTCAAGTTATCTTTAAAAGGAAAGGTGCTACTCCAGCTTACAGTTTAGTTCCTCCTTCTCTTTGGGCGAACGATAGGGAATGGTTAAAAGAGAATGCCACTCTTGAGAAGGATAGACAGGAAGCGAAGGAGATATTCGAAGAGTTAAAGTCCGAGGGAGTAATTCCGAATAACTTTACCTTCAAAATTTATGCTCCTCCCGATCCGAGACGGGAAAAGTTGGCTACTATCCTTGCTACGAAACTCAAGCAAGTCGGGATAAACGCGGAAGCAAATCCGGTAGAGTTCGGCTCCTTGCTTGACGTCTTATTCGCCGGAGAAGCGAATATGTACATTATCGGCTGGGTTGGTGTCGCAACCAGTCTTGATCCCTACGAGTTCTTGAACTTTAGCTTTCACAGCCGGGGTTCAGCCTGTGCAGGCGAGGGTTACAATTTGAGCTGCTACGAGAATGACGAAGTCGACAAGTTAATTGAAGAAGCGAATACAACAGTAGATAGAGAAAAGCGGGAGAAGAAATACGTAAAAGCTCAACGAATTGCGCTCGCTGAAGATTTAGTTAGTATACCCGTATGGCACGACGACGTGATCAGGGGTGTAAATAAGCGAGTTCACGATTACTTTGCCAGCCCCACGGAAATAATTCCATTCCAGCTGGTAACTCCGTTTAACAACGTCTGGGTAGAAGAAAAATAATTAGTTGGGCTAAGGATAAAATTCGATGAGCCCGGGGAAAATTATCTCCGGGCTCTTTTAATCACTTTACAGTTTACCACTGACAATTTAGTATATCGATCACTAACCCGGATAAAAACATTAGGTGATAGCTTGAGTCGAAAAGTCGGTAACCTTCAAGACGTATTTAACCGGATAGAGGAGAGTCGAGAGTCTACCCTGGAGCGTACGAGGGAATTGCTCACCCAGCCCAGTATCAGCCCGGAAGGAGAGGGGATCGAAGAGTGTGCTGATATGGTCTCCCGGTACTTTACGGATTTCATCTGTGATACGTCGGAAGTGGTGGAGGCCGAAGGGAATCCCATTGTATACGGGGAATACAATTGTGGAGCGGAGAAAACCTTGCTGGGATATTTTATGTACGATACTCAACCGTATGACGAGAACCTCTGGGATTACCCTCCTATGGAAGGTAGATTAGTCGACATGGAAATGCCTGACGGGGATGTGGAAGCTCTGGTTAACCGGGGTGCGTTTAATACGAAGGGCCCCATGGTTAACTTTTTAGCCGCTTTAAAGTCTATAGAGGAAACACGCGGGAGACTTCCGGTTAATTTGAAACTGATCGCCGAAGGAGAGGAAGAACTGGGAAGTCCCAGTCTCCCGGGGTTCGTGGATTCCTACAAAGGTCGACTGGAAGACTCGGATGCCTGCTTCTTTCCGTTTTTTCTTCAGGACCGGAAAGGCCAGGTAGATATGTATCTGGGCAATAAAGGGTTAGTTTACTTCGAACTGGAGTGTTCAGGAAGCAACTGGGGGAGGGGACCGGAAGAACGCGATATTCACGGAAGTAATAAGGCCTGGATGGATAGTCCAGCCTGGAGAATGATAGGTGCATTGAGTAGTTTATGTGAAGGAAACGATATTCTGGTCGATGGATTTTACGAAAATGTCGACCCGCTTAACGATTCCGAGAGGGAGTTGATAGAGAAACTTGCGGACTCGTTCGATCCCGAGTCGATCAAAGAGATGAACGACGTCAGCAAATTTATGGTTGATGAGGAGAATACGAAGGAGCTTATTGAGGCGTACGTAGGCAATACCACGTTGAACATAGACGGAATCTGGGGTGGGTATACCGGCGAGGGGTCAAAAACTGTGTTACCCCATAAGGTGACGGCAAAACTGGACGTCCGACTCGTCCCGAACCAGACAAAAGACGAGGTATTGACAAAGATAAGGGACTACCTCGATAAAGAGGGATACGAAGATATCGAAATGAATATTTTGAACGAAGGCTACGGCTGGTCCCGGACCCATCTGGAAGAGGACGTGGTTCAGGCTGGGATAGAAACGGTAAGAGATTTCGGTTTTGAACCCCGAATTTGGCCAAGACTGGCCGGGACAGCTCCCTTTTACCTGTTCAGTGAGGAACTCGGGTTGCCTTTTACCTTCGGGTTGCTCGGTCACGGTGGCAGGGAACACAGCCCGGACGAGTATATCGTCTACAGGGGAAATGATAAGATTGCGGGTTTTGATAGAGTGCAGCGTTCGTTCGTGAAATTTCTCTATCGGTTCGGGGACCGATAGTTTCGTTAAATTTCGGGATAAACGTGATCATAAATGGTTAATTATACTATCAGAAGATTCTTTCAGCTGATCGGCGTCCTTTTCGCCGTGACTGTGCTGTTGTTCATGGTTCTTAAATTGGCGCCCGGCGATCCAGCCCGGATTTTTGCCGGCATGACTGCGAGTGAAGAAACGGTAGAGGCGGTCAGAAGGGATCTGGGATTGACCAAACCTTGGTTCGTTCAATATTACCGATTCGTATCCGGTTTCTTCACCGGAGAATCCATGTCTATGTCTTTCAGGACCCCGGTTAGGAGCATTATCCTGGAAAGAGCTCCGGCTTCCATAGAGCTGGGTGCTTTTGCTCTATTAATTACTATCGTTGTTTCAGTGCCCATTGGCATTATTTCTGCCGTAAAACGGAATACGGGCTTCGATTACGCCCTTACTATATTTGCTTTAGCCGGGGTTTCGCTGCCGGTATTCTGGACGGCGTTGATGCTAATGATATTTGCCGGAGTCTGGCTCGATATTCTACCGATTTCCGGCCGTGGCGAAACGATATACGGCTGGTCGTTCCTTACTCTGGATGGAATTCGGCACATGATCTTGCCCGGAATTGCCCTCGCCTCAGTTCAAATAGCGATGAACGTGAGGCTGATCCGATCGAGCATGCTCGAGGTGCTCCAGGAAGATTACATTACTACGGCGAGATCAAAAGGTCTCAAGGAATCGGTAGTAATAATATTTCACGCATTTAAAAATGCGCTATTACCGGTGCTGACGAACCTAGGAATGCAGTTGAGCCGGTTCCTGGCTGGAGCCGTATTGACCGAAACCGTTACAGCGTGGCCCGGTCTTGGCAGGTTGATTTACGAGTCAATAACACGTCGGGATCAATCCCTATTATTCGGATTAACGCTATTGATGGCTATTGGTTTTTTGCTCTCTTATTTAGTGGTGGATATATTATATTCATTTATAGACCCCAGAATTACTTACGATTAAATTCATTATGACTAAATCAAAAATCAAATTTATACCCGGCTTAGGTCACATTTCCGACGGAAGGTGGAAGTCCGGACTCTCCTGGGTCTTCGTCTTTTGCCTCCATCTTGCGATCATCGGTCTCGGCATTTACCGGCGAAAGCTGTTCGGGTTTTCTGAGGATCCAGCCGTAATCTCTTCCGTATTTGCCATAGCTCTTCTCGCTTTCACCTGGGTGCTTAGCTGGCTTCATCTGAAGTCAGTCACGGGGGAAGCTTCTCAGGACCGGTACAGCTACTGGGATGTCGTTAAAAGTAAATTCAAGAAGGATAAGAAAGGTATATCAGGGGCAATAATCGTAGTTCTAATGGTATACGTTGCCATCTTTGCCCCTTTTCTGGCTACGGAAAACCCAATTCAGATGAATTTTGCCAATTCGTTGAAAGCTCCGAGTTTGACTAACCCTATGGGTACTGATAATTATGGCCGTGATATCTATAGCAGAATCGTTTACGGCTCTCGCGTCGCTCTGGGAATAGGAGCCGGTGCTACGCTATTTAACATGTTCTTCGGAGGCTTCCTCGGTCTGTTAGGTGGTTACTATAAAGGTATCGTAGATTCTCTGGTCATGCGGTTCCTGGAGATCATCAACTCGATCCCTTTCCTGGTGCTGGCTATCCTGATGGTAAGCATATTCGGTTCTAGTCCGCTGACCCTGATAGTCGTTTTGGGAATTTTCGGTCTCCAGCCGGCGAGAATAATTCGGAGCGAGGTCCTCTCGGTTAGGGAAGAAGAGTATATATCGGCCGCTGAGGCCGTGGGTACAAAGGACTTGAGGATCTTATTCAGCCACGTACTGCCAAATGCAATGGCCTCTCTCCTGGTAATAACGACCATGCGTATTGGTTTAAATATTATAGTAGTAGCCGGACTGAGCTTTCTGGGACTCGGCATTAATCCACCCACACCGAGCTGGGGCGCTATGCTCCAACTTGCCCAGGAATATATAAGAAATGGCTGGTGGATGGCGTTCTGGCCCGGGTTAGCGATTTTTCTCACAGTTTTGGGCTTCAATCTGCTGGGAGACAGTTTCAGAGACGTCCTTGATCCCAAACTTACGGATTAAGTATAAGTCCTCTGGTCCCAGGGTAAGCTGGTTTTTATTTATGATAGGTTGAAATAACGGGCAGTTTTGCCGCTGTAAAACGTAAAAAATTGAACCAATGGGTGATTAGTCTTGCGACTTGGATATCTCGTACCCGGTACGGGTCTGGATTCAGAAGAAAAACACAGAAGAGAAAGTATACTCAATTCCTTTTCAGCTGAAGCTGATCATGTAGATGTGGCAGACGTTGACGCCGGACCAGAAACTATCGAATCGGTCTCTGATGAAGAACGGGCTGCCCCCCATTTGGTTGAACTGGGAGCTAATCTAGAAAGCGATTACGATGCCTTTGTCATTGGTTGTTACAGCGATCTTGGTATCCATAAGTTGAGAAAAGCCGTATCCACGCCAATAATCGGTCCCGTCCGAGCTTCTTTTGCCGTTGCTTCGTCGCTTTCCGACTCGTTTGGCCTGCTAACCCTAAATGAGGACGTTTTAACCAGTTTTGAGACCAAAGCGGACGAGGTCGGTCTAAAAGAAGAGCTCTCCGATTTGGCGGCAGTTGATATTCACGTAAAGAAGATAATTAACCAGCCGGATGATGCTCTGGAGTCTTTCGCAAATGTTGCTTCCAGTATGGACGTCGAAATTTTAATTCCGGGTTGTATGAGTTTTTCCTTTCTTTTCGCGGAAAAAGAGATTACGGAAGTTGACGAAAAGACGATCGTAAATCCGTTATTTGCTTCAGTTCGTATCGCGGAATCTTTAATTCTATAGGAGGTCTAAATGTTTGCGGAAATAAACGGGGCGGAAATTTACTACGAAGTATTAGGTGAGGAAAACGAAAAAGCAATTATGGCTCTTCATGGTGGACCCGGAATCGGTAGCCACCAGAAACCCAAAAAAGCATTTTCACCGCTTAGCGAAGATTACAAACTGGTGGTATACGACCATAGAGGTTGCGGAGAATCAAGTCGGACTCGGCCTTATTCCAACGAACAGTACGCAAAGGATGCCGAGGGGTTAAGAAGACACCTGGATCTGGGTCAAATTATAATGATTGGTGGTTCCTACGGAGGTTTTATCACTCAGGAATACGCCATTCGGTATAAAGAAAACCTCGCGGGAATAGTTCTGAGAGATACTGCACCTAGCTATAAATACGACGAAAAGTCACGAGAGATCGCACTGGAAAAGTTGCCCAGAGTCAGGGAGAAAAATCTCGACGTGCCTCAGATTACCGAGGAAGACCTGGCTAAAGTTATGGACGGGAATGTGAGGTCCAACGAGGAATTTAAACGGATATTTCACGGTATGCTTCCCTTGTATGCGCCAAACCTGGACGAATTTGACGCTGAAGCCGCCAGGGAGAGAGTTGAGTCGATTCCATTTAGATACGAAACTCACAACAAAATGTTCACGGACGAGTTCCCGAACATGGATTACACAGCTGAGTTGCCAGAAGTAACTGTTCCAGCACTTGTTACTGTGGGGAGGCACGACTGGATTACGCCGGTAGAAGCAAGCGAAGAAATCACGGAACTTCTTCCGGATTCACGGCTGGAGGTATTCGAAAATAGCGGCCACTCGCCGAATCTTGACCAGCAGGAACAATACATATCGCGAGTAAAAGAATTCTTGCAGGAAATTGATTATTAAGTACATAGAAAAGATAGCGTCGGAGAAGGCTTTTTTTCTAAGACAACTAAAGAGCGCAGTATAGACTAAGGAGGGCATGAAAAACTCTTGAAAAGGACTTCCTCGATTGTCAGCCCGTGATTTGAGAAATTCTAATAACTCTCTGCTGATACTAAAGAAAAAATATTAATTGTAAAAAAAGTGGCCAAATTTTAATGATTCCCAAAAAACCAACTTATCCGGCT
>CAZYPS010000015.1:0-23477 GCA_964649445.1 uncultured Thermotogae bacterium
TCTATCGTTTCCACGCTTATCTCGTTCTTTTCCAGTATCTTCTCGCTGTATCTAACCGTATTGAACGGAGCAGTTCGTGCCCCGACGGAGCCAAGACGCGCACCTCTTACTCCTCCCACGACCCTGCAGGTACCGGCAAATTTTTCTACTTCCTTTTCAAAATCCTCTGAGTCTATATCTACTACGTGGTTGTCCGTAGTGGTAAATGAAATTCCGTACTGAGACAGGTTGTTGCAGGCGGACATCTTGCCGCAGAAAGAGTCTCTTCGATTTTCGATATCCATCCGACCTAACTCGTCGGGGAAGGCGTGAATCAGAACGGGTACGTCCAGACCGGACTCCCTTATCGTATCTCCTATGGCTTTTTCGTCACCGAAATTCGGTAACGTTACGATAATCCCGTCAATCTCATCCCTGTTTTCCTCAAAGAGCCGGGCACACTTCATCGCATCCTCTCTTGTCTCAACCGCTCCGTGCTTCGTCTCCTCTTCGCTCAGGACGACGGTTTCGTATCCAAGCTCTTCGATTCGGTCCAGCACCCGCTTTCTGCCTTCATTCACTAATTTATTCGGAAAAAATCCCCTATTGGCTACAATTACTCCAAACGTAACGTCTAAATTCTGTCGACTTTTCATTCTCCCCCCTCCGCGAGATCAGCTAGCCTGTGCATGACCGACTTGCCGTTTTCATAGAGTTCCAGGTAGAGCTCGTAGTATTTATCGTAAAGGTCTTTATTCTCCTCGACCGGAGTTATTTCCCTGTCCCTGGTAAACCAGTCTTCGACCTCGGAATAGTCCTCAAGGACACCTGTAGCCACGCCGGCAAGCAACGCGTCCCCAAATGGAGCTCCTACACCACCCGAGGGGATTACCAGGTCTCTACCTGTAACGTCGGAGATGATTTCTGTCCAGAGGTCTGACTTGGAAACGCCACCAACTACGCTCGTCTCTTCCTTTAGGGGCATACCTACCTTCTCGCCGACCTCTATATTGTGTCTCAAGCTGTAGGCCGCCGACTCCAGAAGAGCCCTGAACACGTGCGACTTACTGTGATAAAGTGATAGTCCCATTATTGTACCGCTAGCCTGGGGGTCCCATACAGGAGAACGCTCCCCTTTAAAGTAAGGCAGAGCGAGCAGACCGTCGGAGCCGGGATCTATTTTTTCAGCTTCCAGGTCGAGAATCTCAAATGGATCCAGGCCGGTCTTCTCGGCCATCTCTTCCTCCACGGCGCCAAACTGCTCTTTGAACCAGCTTGCTAGAGCTCCCGTGGTGGCTGAACCGCCAAAGGTATAGATCTTTTCTTCCGAGTTGGCAACGTGAGGCATGGAGACGAGTTCCTGGGTCAATCCTTCCCCTTCGTGAATTATCCCCCAGCAGGTAGAAGTCCCCATCATCGCCACGTTATCTCCTTCCTCAAATGCCCCCGCGCTCAGAGCAGCCATCGGGGCGTCGATACCGCCCGCCACTACAGGGGTACCTTCGGGTAAACCGGTTTTGCCCGCGGCGGTTGAGGTTATCTCACCAATTACTTCGTCCGAGGGTACCAGTTTATCCGGCATAAGCTCGATTGGTATCCCCAGAGTGTCGCACGCTTCTTTGGACCAGGTAAGTTCGTCAAGGTCGAAGACCCCGCCAATATTACCCGCAGAGGAGTAATCTACGGCAAGCTCCCCGGTAAGTTTGTATTCAACGTAGTTTGACGGAGGGACGAACAAAGAAATATCTTCCCAAACATCCGGTCTGTTGTTCTTCAACCAGAGGATCTTAGTATATCCATAATACGAATCGACGTAGTTACCCGTTATCTCGAAAAGCCTGTCCAGGTCGATATTTTCTTTTACCCACTTTACTTCGTCCGTAGCCCTCCTATCCATCCAAATCAAACATGGGTGCACGGGTTCGAGATCATCATCAACTGGTACCCCCGATCCCCCGTATAGACCACTTATCGCTGCTCCGGCTATTTTTTCAGACTCTACGTCTGAATCCTCTATCGCTTCCCTCATCGATTCCTGGGTAGCATTTAGCCAGACTTCAGGCCATTGCTGAGCCCAGGACGGAAAAGGCTGCTCCACCGAATAGAAAGACGAACCTGAACTTATTACTTCACCGGTCGTATCGACGACCACAGTTTTCGTCCCCTGAGTACCAATATCTGTACCGACTAAATATTCTTTTGTCATTTTTTTAATCCTCCTGTCCATAGTTGTTCATATATTTTTCGTGTAAACGTTCACCTTCGTCTCTGGGAATCTCAGACGGATTTCCTCCGGAATCCGCAACGTAAGAAACTTTTGCAATGTGTTCGACAGTTACTGCGCCTTTAAGGGCATCCGACGGTGCCGGGCCGGCAGTAAAAACTCCGTGCTGTTTCATCAGCAGTGCTTTTATCTTATCTCCAGCTGCTTTGGAGGAAAATTGCTCCCCGATTGCCTCGTCGCCGGGCGGAACGTAGTCAGAAACAGGTATACCCGTCCCGAAGAGATCTCCACACTCTGTCAGATAAAGTGGAATATCTTTACCCATAGCGGCAAACGCCGTGGCGTAGGTGGAATGGGTGTGGATTACGCCCCGTACGTCTTCCACACTGTTATAGATGTGGAGATGTGCCGGGGTATCCACTGAAGGCTTAAGATCACCCTCGACCACCTTTCCATTTAGGTCTACCACCACGAGGTTCGACGGTGAGAGTTCGTCATAAGCAACACCGCTGGGTTTTATTACTACATTGTTCCCCTTTCTTCCGCTTACATTTCCACTTGTTCCCATTACAAGATCGTTTTCCGGAAGCCCAATAAGTGCCTCGTAAACTTCTTCTCTCAGTTCTTCTAACACGCAACATTCACCACCTTTGTTTTTTTACGAACGTCCAGTTGCTGTCTGCATTGGATACGTCCCAAACTTCTTCACAGTCTCGTAAAAGGTAATTAAGTTTTCCACCGGAGCATCAGGTTGAACGGCGTGGGAAGGCCCCAGTATTAATCCACCCCCCGGCGCAACGTTCTTCAACCTGGAGACGACCTCCTCTTTTACGTCTTCCGTGGAACCAAACGGAACCGTCTCCTGGTTATCGATACTTCCCCAGAGAGTGAGTTCGTCACCAAATCTTTGCTTCACCGTTTCGGGTGAAAGCGCCTGCGGTTGAATTGGATTCAGGATATCCACGCCAATTTCAACGTAATCTTCGATGATCGGCATCACGTTACCGTCCGTGTGAAAAGCCACCTTTACGTCAGGATTTACGTCCCGGAAAGTCTCGAACAGGTCGGCGTATACTGGTTTGAGAAATTCTCTGAAAATATCCGGAGAGATAAGCATCTGATCCTGGGACCCGACGTCGTCTCCGAGAAATATTATATCAACGCCACTTTTCACTAGTTTGACCCCGGCAGTTTTAGCCCAGCTTTTTAACTTGTTGAAGTATTTTTTCACGAAATTCTTGTTTGTGTGTAAGTCACGCAGAACTTTCTCAAACCCTCGAAGATACCAGGAAAGTTCGAAAATAGTACAACTAATTTCCCCTACTATTGCGTGAGTATCCCCGAATTCATTCACGAGGTAGTTAGCCTCTTCGTATCTTTCATCACCTGAAAAATCGGGGATCGAAAATTCGTCCGGATCTTCCATCTCTGCCAGGGGATGCTCGTAAGGTTCAGTATAGACGCCTTTTCCGTAATCGACCTGACGCCAACCGATTCCCCATTCGTCTTCGTAGTAATCTTCGTCAGACATATAGTAACTGGCAGCTGGCCCTACGGTTGTAATCAAAAGGTCGTTGCCCAGTTCCAGATGGACCGGATCCGGATAATACTCATTTTCCCCGACACGAGAGCCATTTATTCCGAGATGATTCGCCATTTTATCCCGCATCTCCGGTGTGTACCAAACGTCAATTGGCACCCGGTCCGGTTCACGGCCCGAAATCGCTGTCAAAACTCGTTCTTTGGAGTTCATCAATTGACCACCTTCACACTTTACCTTTTGTTTTTTTCATTTACATCAATAGTCCCGGAGATCGAAGAAAGTTTCGTACATGGCTTCCATATTCTCGGGCGGCACGCCGGGTTGTACGTTGTGGATCGGAGAGAAGACGTAACCACCACCTTCTTTTAGATCCTCTATTCTCCGTTGGGTCTCTTCTCTTACATCCTCTGGAGTACCATAAGGAAGGATTTCCTGAGAATCACAACTTGCTCCCCAGAAAACGATTTCATCACCAAATTCGCTTTTTAACTCTTTAGTATTTCCCATTCGGCCCGAGTTAACCTGAATTGGTTGGAGTATATCCACGCCAATCTCTATCAAATCCGGAATAAGACGCCAAACTGCTCCGTCCGTATGGTAAAAAATTTTGGCATTAGTATGGGACTTAACAGTATTAAACAGATCTCTCTGGCGCGGTTTAATCATCTTCCGGTAGGTTTCGGGTGAAATAAGCAGTGAGTTCTGGGAGCCCACGTCGTCCCAGTAGAGCACTACGTCTACCAGATCACCTACCTCCTCAAGAAAGTTTATGGCTGCTCTTTTGTAAATCTCAGTCAATTTATCAAGGATGTATTCGGCCGCCCTTCTATCCTTTAGCAACAAGGTTAAAAATTGACTTAAACCGATAATCCGTTCGGCCTGTTCGAGTATTCCTCCACCGAATAATGGGCTCCCGCATATCGCGTAGTCTTTTTCTTTCCGTAATTCAAGCGCCTCTTCCCTAAGTCCTTCCGTTCGAGCTGGATCATCCGGGTCTGGCCAATCGTAACTTTTCAGCTCATCCAGGTCACCAGTAACCGGAAATTTCCAGTAGTCGAAGTAGTGACCCCCCTTCTTCGGCATCCGCATGGTCGTTCCCCACTCATCGACATAGGTAAAAGAGTCTTCGTTTTCCTCTAATTCCAGTTCCCATTCTCTTGCCGGATTGCCGGCCAGCTGAACGAAATCGACTTCGAAATGATCTCTGAAATCCTTGCTGAGTTCGGGAAGTTGCTGAACTCTATCCATCAATTCTAAATTCCCGGTTTCCAGCTCCAGGTACTCCATCAATTCCTTATAAGCCTCTTTGTGAATACTGGAAACGATGGTTCCACCGAAGTCATTCGGAATTCGATCCGGCTCTTCGTGGTTTAACGCCTCCCTAACTCTTTCTCTCGAACTGGGGTCAGACATCAAGAACTCCTTCGCAGCAAGGTGTGAATAGTCACCGCTATTAGGATTAAGATTCCGTATATAAACCTAGTCCAGAATCCGGACAATCCCGCGGCTACAATACCGGCTTCAAGGGAGCCGATTATAAATGCTCCGAGAAACGTACCGTATACAGTACCTTCTCCTCCGAACATGGAAGTTCCACCGATAAATACGGCAGCCATGGTAGTCATTAAGTATCCTTCACCCATCGTAGGCCACCAGGTCTTCAACCTAAACGAATCCAGAATACCGGAAAAAGCAGCCAGAACGCCAAATAACATGAAGACCAAAATTTTTGTCTTAGTAACGCTTATCCCCATCATCTCAGCCGTTTCAGGGTTATCACCGCTGAACAGGATGTGGTCGCCAAATTTGTGCCGGAACAGCAAAGACCAGACTAACAAGGCCAGGACGAGAAACCAGATGGATTGAGCCGGTATTACGCCACCAATTTCGCCCACGAGCACATTGTGAATAGGAGTCCCGGCTAACTGAGTCAATGTCGTCGCTTGACCAGCTGCTATGATGTTCGTGGCACCACGTATCAGGAACTGCATTCCAAGTGTTACGACTATTGAAGGAATTCCTATCAGGGTTACCAGCATACCATTTAACATCCCAATCACAGCACCGGCTGCCAATCCCGCGAGTATACCGAGGATAATGCTACCAGTGAATCCCATTGTTACGGCAAATACGTATCCGGCAAACCCCATGACAGCAGTAAATGAGAGATCTATCTCCCCTGAAACGAGAACCAGCGTTAACCCTAAGCCCGCAATTCCAATAAATGGCGTAATGGAAAGGAATGAACTATAGATTCTACCCTTCAGAAAGGTTCCGGGCGCTGTTATCATAAACAAAACCAGGACCAGCAGACCTATAAGAGTCAAGCCCATCTGGGTATTGTATGTCTTTATACGTTCTATGATGTTCATGACCTATTCTCCCTCCGCTTCGGAGCTGGTGGCATGGTGAGTCAATTCGTCAATTAGTTCCTGCTCGGTTAATTCACCTTTATCCCTTCTGTCAGCTACTTCACCTTTGTCCAAAATCACGAATCGATCGGAAACCTCGTAAATATGGGCGATCGTATGGGATATGTATACACAGGACTTGCCCTGTCGTTTGACCTCCCTGATGAAATCCAGAACTTTGCCGATTTCTTTGACTGAAAGGGCGTTTGTGGGCTCGTCCAGGATTATCAGGTCTGCTTCAAAGTACATTGCCCGACCAATGGCTATCCCCTGCCGCTCTCCTCCGGATAGTGTGCTGACCGTTGAATCAGGTGAGACTCCCTCACCAGTGAATCCCAGGAATTGCTTCATAATCCTGTCCGTTTCTGATTTTGCCTCTTCTACGTCGATATAACCGAATTTGGTCGTCGGTTGCCTGCCCAGAAATATATTTCGCCACAGAGCTTGTTTTTGTCCCAGCGCTTTTTCCTGAAACACCGTCTCTATACCCTTTTCGTGTGCTTCCCTGACCGAGTATTTATCCGGGTTTATCTTCTCGCCCTTTACGAAAATCTCACCTTCAGTTGGGGGGTATAAGCCACTTAGTATTTTCTGCAGGGTGGACTTACCCGCACCGTTGTCTCCAATCAACCCAACTACTTCGTTTTCCCCAACTTCGAAGTCAACTCCTTTTAAGGCAACAACGCCACCAAAACGTTTGTGGATGTTCTTCATTTCAACGAGACTCATAACCTAAAATATCTCCCTCCCGAAAAAAGTTCCGGCGGACCAGATACGAATAAGTACCTGGCCCGCCAGTGACTTCATAAAATTTACCGAATGCCTTCTTCCGCCAGAGGTGCAATTGCGTCTATGTTACCCGAGTGAATCAGGCCCGCACCTGTCTTGATGTGCAAGCCGGAGAATTTATATTTTGCACTCAGGTAAATCTGGAATATCGGCATGAACCCTTGCAAGAACGGTTGCTGATCCAGGACTAAGTCGGTATAACCGCTTTGAATTGCCTGAACCGTAGCTGGCGAAAGGTCAAAACCTGCACCGTAGATTTCATCCGGATCTAGACCTGCAGCCGAGAAGTACTGTTCCTGGGTTGCAGTTAAGGCTCCGTGATCCGTAATGACCAATTCACAATCGGGGTTGCTCTGGAGATAGCCTGTAATTACTGGTATACCAGCTGAGGCATCCGCATCAACTTCAGAGGAAATTTCGATGTAATCTACCTCTATACCCTTCTCTTCCAGGGCATCTATCGCTCCTCGGGTTCTTTCTCCTCTCGTCGGTTCGGACTTTAGACCCCAGACGAGTGCTTTGTCGCCTTCATCCAACCCAGCTCTTTCTGCAGCAGCTTTCCCTAACGTGTAGCCCGAGGGATAGAGTTCCTGACCGACGTACCCAAATCCTTTTGATTTATATCTTTCCTCGAGTTCAGGTAGAGTAACGTTCTGGCTGGTAACTACTATACCTTCTTCTTCTACCGCTTCCTCAACAAATGGTTCATAAGCGTCAACCCCGGGGTGACCCATTATAGCTATCCCGTCCGGGTCGGACGCTATTGCTTCCTGTAGCTGGTTGACCATTTTCTGAGGATTCCAGTCCGACCACTTATACTTGACATTTACCCTGTCGCCCAGAATCTCGGCTGCCTCTTTAGCTCCCTTCTGAACGACTGTAGCAAATGGTCCACCTGGGCTACCTCCGGGGAAGAAGAAAATCTCTATCGGTTCTTCGGCGGTTTCGCCCTGAGCAAAAGCTGGCGCTGCAATTAGCCCAACTAAAACTATCGAAACTAATAGAAACTTTAGATTATTTTTTAACATCAACACGCACCTCCTATAGGTGTGTAAATAACTAGAAATTAAATTACTTATTCTTGTTGCCTGTTTTTTGCTTCTCCTTTTGTATCACCCCCATTATTTAACAAGGATTTTTTATTGGCTCGGACCTTACCGATTCCAAAAATTGTATTTATAGTGGTGATACTATTTATAATTCAATATCTCCTCTGGTCGAGCCGTGCTCCTGAACCCACTTGTCGGGAATCCCTCCAAACTCAATTGCTGCTTTTCGAAACGACTCAATATTTTCCTCGGAGTAAGAATAAGCATGTGCTGGAGCCAGCACGTATCCTCCACCACCCGATAGCTGGTCAATCCTATTTTTTACCTCCCTTCTCACTTCTGAGGGATTTCCTTTGTCCAGTATCCGAGACCCTACAGCACCATGGAAGGATAGCCTATCGCCGTATTTTCGACCGACCGCCTGGACGTTATTGCATTCGGGCTGGAGCGGATTGAGCAAATCCAGTCCTATCTCTACCAGATCAGGAATAATCTCTTCTATATTACCGTCCGCATGCTGCATGACTAATAGATCTTCTTCGTTACAGGAGCTATAGAGTAGTTTTTGCCGAGGTTTAATGAACTTTCTCCACATTTCCGGTCCCATCATAAGTTGACTTTCCCCGCCCCAGTCGTCTCCGTATCTAACACCGTCGACACCGACTTGATCAATTAGACGCCCCGTAATCCCGAGTTTTACCTCTGCGATTTTATCCAGGAGCTTTTCAACCGCTTCCGGTTCCCTGTACATCCATATTAAAAACCTGTCCATGCCGACGAGAATCCAGGCTCGTTCAAAGAGCCCCCAACCGTTATCTCCGAATACCAAAGTCCTCTTCCGATCTATCTCCGACATTGCTTCCAGGGCTGGATCCATCAATCCTTGTTCTTCGGGGTTGGGAAAGGGATAGCTTTCTATATCCTCGGGCTTTTTAATTGGGTGAGTAACCGGTATACCCGCTCCGGATTCTTCTTCCCCCTGTTTCCATTTGACCCCCCAATCGTCACATCCTCCACCAGCGGGATACTCCTCGAGGTCGTGTGTGACCACCGTCATCGACTCGTCTACCATGGGCGTCGGAACCCACTCCGGCTCTTCATGAGCTAACGTTTTAACTAAATTTGCTTTTGGGTTCATCTGATCACGTCTCTCGTAAAATTAACAAGCCGGAGTTATTACCTCCGGCTTGTTATTGAAATTTTTATCTAATCCCTTCCTCAACTAGAGGAGCTATTAGATCGATGTTTCCTGAGTGTACGAGACCTGACCCTGTATCGATGTGTAGACCTGAGAACTTGTATTTGGCGCTAAGGTAGACCTGGATTACCGGCAGGAAACCCTGGAGGTAGGGTTGTTGATCCAGTGTCAGGTCGGTATATCCGCTCTCTATCGCTTCGGCAGTAGCCGGAGATAGGTCGAACCCGGCACCGTAGATCTCGTCGGGACCGAACCCGGCTGATTTGAAGTACTCCTCCTGGGTCGCAGTCAACGCTCCGTGGTCGGTAATTACAAGGTCCGTGTCCGGGTTGCTCTGGAGGTGCCCCGTAATTATAGGAATACCATTTGCGGGGTCCTTGTCTACTTCGGACGAGATTTCAATGTAATCAACTTCCAGACCGGCTTCTTCTAAGGCATCTATCGCCCCACGGGTCCTTTCGCCTCTGACCGGTTCGGATTTGAGACCCCACACCAGTGCTTTGTCGCCTTCTCCCAGACCAGCTCTTTCAACTGCAGCAGCTCCCAGCATGTGTCCGGAGGCATAAAGCTCCTGGCCCACGTAACCAAACCCTTTGGCTTTGTATCTCTGTTCTGCTTCGGGAAGATCCACGTTATGAGTCGTGACAACGATCCCTTTATCTACAGCGTCTTCAATAAATGGTTCCACGGCTCCCCAGCCAATCACGGCTATGCCGTCGGGATCCATGGCTACCGATTCCTGGAAGAGTTTGGCGTCGTTTTGGGGATTCCAGTTTCCATATCGAACCTGAACGTCGGCTTTGTCGCCAAGTATTTCGGCCGCGTGGTTTGCTCCTTTAGCCTTTACGGATGCAAATGGACCTCCTGCCGGGCCACCAACGAGGTAAATAATTTCAACCGGATCCTCGGATTCGTGCTCGGCCGCAAAACCCGCAACCGAAATCAACCCCATTACCAGAACTACAATCAAAAGGACGGAAATCTTTCCCGTAAGTTTTGTTTTCATCCAATCACCTCTGAAAGTATTTTGTTGTTTGGGTATCGCATTTCGCCTTCTAAATTAATTAAAGAGTGGTGCCGTCTACCACCTCCAAACTTTCCTAAAAATATTCAGTTTTTTCTTCCCAGATTCTATTCTGTTGCTGATTTTCAACTATTACTTCCGTTTAGACATCTATCTTTATAGGGTACTTGCCGTTTTCTTTCGCGGTCTCGTACATCGCCAGAGCGTTCTCCGGGGGAACGTCCTGATCGATTTCGCTACTCGAACCCAAAAACAGACCTCCTGATGGAGCTATATCCCGGATTAGTTCCTTGGTCTCCTTCTTCACGTCTTCAACAGTGCCGTCCGGTAGAGTGAAGGCACAATCCACATTACCGAACAGAAGCAGGTCGGGATGGTCCTCCCGGAGCTTACGGATGTCCATGCCCGTCTGGTCTATCGGGTTGAATCCGTCTATACCTAAATCCTCCACTAGCATATCCATCACTGGATGGGCATTGCCGTCGGTGTGAAATATACACTTTAGGCCTGCTTCGCGAGCGGGAGCGTAAGCCCGCTTCCATCGGGGAAGCATCTCTTCTCTCAAAAAGTCGGGAGAGACAAACGGTCCGTTGGATCCGCATATGTCGTCGTTCTGGAAAAATACAGGAGAACTTGGGGTCTCGGCGTGGAGTTCTGCGATTATCTCACCCCATCGGGTAAAAACGTCCAGAAGACGCTTCATCAGCTCGGGAGCTTCGTACATAGCTCTGAAGAAGAGGTCGAACGACGAGTACATATATGCTTCGGTCAACGCACCCTCGATTGCCGTTACCCAGACGAGGTCGTGCGCCTCAAAGGTTT
This sequence comes from uncultured Thermotogae bacterium, assembly GCA_964649445.1. Lineage (GTDB taxonomy): Bacteria > Bipolaricaulota > Bipolaricaulia > M55B111 > M55B111 > JAGXLP01. Next base: position 11,040 of record CAZYPS010000015.1, read on the forward strand.
CAATTATATCCTCGTGGTTCGGCACCCACCACTCGGCAACTTCATCCTTGTCTGGCATCCCGGGCATATGATCTTCAAGTCCCTTCAGGTCGTCGAACGGTCGTTCCTTTATCCAGCCCGTTTTACCCGAAGTGCTTACTTCCCAGCCGGAGGGGTCGATACCGAAAAAATCCCGCCAGACATCAACTTTGGCATACATCCATGGTCTTTTCGGATCATGAATATACCTTGTTGCGTCCAGACCGATGTTTTGCATCATCTTAGCGTTTCTAAGGACCAGGTCCTCGGCTCCTTCGCCGTACTTTTCCATAATTTCGTTATTGTCGATAAAATCGTAAGTCACGATTACCCCAGGGTCTTCGAAATTGGCGGTTTTTTCGAACCGCTCCATTGTTGTCAGAGAGTTGTTCATCTTCCTTATTGCCTCCAGGTTAAGTTTTAGCCTCACCGATTTTCGGTGTAACCCTAGTTCCCCGTTTATACCCTTTTAACGCTATTACGCACGATGTTAGTAATCTCTGGCCGTATCAAATGCCGTTACAATGTTTTCCGGTGGTACGTCGGCCTGGATATTATGGACCGATGTAAGGATATAACCCCCGCCTCGAGAGAGATGGTCGATCCTCTTATGGACCTCTTCTCTAACGACTCTGGTCGATCCCATGGGTAGTACTTTTTGTGTATCGATTGCGCCCCAGAATGTTATATCGCTCCCGAATTCCGATTTGAGTGCCTTAGTATCCATTCCCTTTGCTGATACCTGAACGGGATTGATTATATCTACCCCTATGTCTATCAATTCGGGAATTAAATCTCTTACGGAACCGCAGCAATGATAAAAAAGTTTTGCATCCGTTTTGCTGTGAATGAGGTCAAATATCTTCGCCTGGTTCGGCTTTATGAATTTTTTGTACATCTCCAGTGACATGGCGGGACCGTCCTGGTTTGCAAGATCGTCCCCCTGCATTACCACATCAACGTATTCCCCGACTTCGCCCAGCATCATATCCAGGAACTCCATGTGAATTTCAGCTGTTTTTCCCAGTAATGCTTCGACGAATTCGGGATTGCGGTACAGGTCTTTATAGAACTTTTCGTACCCTCTCATGTACCAGCAGTTTTCGTACCACGATTCAAAGTTGAAGTCCGCAACTACGGCGTACCCCGATTCGCTCAACCTCTTAGCCTCTTCTTTCACCCCTTCCATGAACCCTGAATCCCGAGGATCTGGCCAGTTGTAATCTTCGAGATCCTCTACGGTGGCATCCTTGAGCGGGCACTCGGAAAAGACAATGTCGTAATAAAGTCCTCCGTCCTTTGGTCTCTTCCTCGTTACTCCCCAGCCATCCTTTACGTAGTAATAGTCTTCGTCCTCCCATTCATCCAGGGCCCAGTCTTCCCCCTCAGGGTTGGAAGGCCTGAGATACCTCGTGTCTATACCGAGTCGTTTCAGTACGGATTCGTCGATATCGGGTAACTGCTGAATCCAATCTTTTAGCCTGTAACGTGACGGGAATCTTTCCGGCTCTTCCGCCCCTTCCCGGAGATAATTCAGCAGGTTTTCGTAAGCTATCTTGTGCATCGAAGTGACCCAGCCTCCCAGGTCGAGTGGTACCCGGTCCGGCTGTTCGTGGTTCAATGCTGCCACTACTCGCTCTCTTGAATCCATCGTTTACACCATCCTTTAAAGGAATTTAATTCCTGATAATGAACTTGGTGGGTAGTTTCACTTTAAAGCTATCACTCTTTTCGGAGTCCCCATTTTTCTCTCCATTTCTTGACATCTTGCTGACCAATATATCGAAGGCTTTTCTGCCCATTTTTCGCTTTGGTACTTTAACTGAAGATAGCGGTATGCTCAGACACCTTGTAATTTCAATGTCGTCGTATCCCACAACTTCCAGGTCATCCGGGATATCAATGTTTTGAGACCGAGCAGCGTGCAGCACACCTAAAGCCACGTAATCACTGAAAGTAAATACAGCAGTAAAATCTATTTCCTTTTCCATTAGATCGGTGAAGTATCTTCTTCCGTCTTCAGTACTCACGGCACCGTGGGTTATTATTTCTTCGTTCGGGTCGCGACCTTTCCGAGAAAATGCCTCCCTAAAACCTTTTAGGCGATCTATCGCACTCGAATTGTGTTCAGGCCCATTAATAAAGGCAATCCTTTCGTGCCCTTTTTCCAATAAGTAGTTAGTTGCGTGAAATGCACCGTTGACCTCGTCGCTAACGACGTAATCCGTTTCTATTTCCCTGAACCTCCGGGCAATCAATACAAACGGAATATTATGTTCCTGTAGTTTTTTTATGGTTCCCGACTCCGTCTGAACCGGGGACAAAATGACCCCATCCACCCGTTCCTTAATCATCGTTTCGATCGCTTCAACTTCATTCTCGTATTTTTCGTCAGTGTCCTGGAGGATTATGCTGTAGTCTTTTTTCGTCGCAGCTTCTTCCAAACCTTTAACCAAAGTGGAAAAGTAAGGGTTGCCTATATCGGCGACTATTACACCGATAATTCCGCTTTTTTGCTTTCTAAGCCCCTGGGCCAGCCTGTTGGGGTGATAGTTAAGTTTTTCAGCAACTTCCAGAATTTCACGCTTTGTCGATTCATTTATGCCGGGTTTATCATTTAGGGCCCTCGATACAGTATTAACTGATACCCCAACAGCTTCAGCTACATCCTTCATTGTGGTATTATTGTTCATAGATAATACTTTTAACTGGCCTCCTGTTTGCAAATAACTTTTACGTTAACCTTAACGAAAAATCTAGTTTTCAATATAACATCTTTTTACAACCCTGTCAAATAGAATTATACTTTATCCCACTGAAAGCATATATTTGAAAGCAAATATGCTAATAAATTATGGAAAAAACCAGATCCTAAAAGGATTTCAGGATAGCGGCAAGAAAAAACCGTTCTTCATTGCAGGCGTCGAAAGAGTACAAATTTGAAAATTTTAGAAAAAAATGTTATATAGAATAACGAGCAATTTTTTGTATTGGTTCGAAGTTTTTCGGTAAGGTTAACGGTAAGATTATTGACAAAGTTCAGACAACGGGCACAAATAAACCAAATCAACTTTAAACCTCAATCGAATCCTAGAATTGTAGAATATCACTTCTGGGGGTGATAATACCTCGAGCAATAACATAAGCGGGTAAATTAAATCAGCTTTTACGGAGAAAATTCGGCCAATCGTTTTACCAAGGAGGTAAAATATGTTTATGAAGAAAAGGAGCGCAACGATGATCACTTTGGTCCTGTTATTAACTTCTGCACTCTGTGTCGTCTCAATGGCAAGTTCGCACATGAAGTCCAGTGTCGAAATGGAACCGTGGGGAGAAATAAACGGTAAACCAGTCTATTTATACACTTTGACAAATTCCGAAGGCTCCACGATGAAGGTCACGAATTATGGAGCTCGAGTTACGTCTTTAATGGTGCCGGACGATGATGGAAATATGGTAGACGTAGTTCTCGGATTCGATAATCTTCAGGATTATCTTGACAATCACACGTATTTTGGGGCTATAGTCGGCCGATACGGTAATCGAATCTCCGACGGTAAATTCACCCTCGATGGAGAACAATACAGCCTGGTTCGCAATAACATGGACAATCACCTGCACGGAGGCTACAAGGGATTTGATCAGAGAGTCTGGAGGGGAGAACCGGTAAAGACAGGTGAAGGGGCCAGCGTGAAACTTAATTATCTTAGCAAAGACGGTGAAGAGGGTTATCCCGGCAATCTGGAAGTGACGGTAACTTATACTCTGACTAATGACAATGAATTCGTCTTCGATATTGAGGCAACCACGGATGAGGCGACGGTAGTAAATCTGACAAACCATAATTATTACAACCTCAATGGAGCAAAAAGCGATGCCATGGATCACGAGCTTATGATAAACGCAGACAGGTTCACTCCCATTGACGACGAATGGATACCTACTGGAGAAATTCACCCGGTAGAAGGGACTCCGATGGACTTCACTACCCCCACAAAAGTCGGGAAAAGAATAAACGACGACTACAAACAGCTGGAAAACGGTGCGGGCTACGATCACAATTACGTATTAAATGGCAGTGGTATGGATATGGCCGCAACGGCTTATTCTCCCATGAGTGGCATCCTCATGAAAGTCTACACGGATCAACCCGGAGTACAATTCTACTCTGGAAACTTTTTGGATGGTAGTTTGGAAGGGAAAAACGGAATTATGTACGAAAAGCGTTACGCCATTTGCCTTGAAACCCAGCACTTCCCTGATTCCCCGAACCATCCCAATTTCCCCTCGACAGTTCTCAGGCCGGGCGAGGAATACAGTACCACTACGGTCTTTGACTTTAGCACAAAATAGGAGATTAGTCTCGGATCTAAACTAGAGCTTGTCTTAATATTGGACAACTACAGAAGAGAGCATTCGAGGGAGACAGTTAAGAAACTGTCTCCCTCTTTTCCTTTGACTAACACTGGGATTCCTGTCTTTTTCTTCAATCTTAGATAATAATTTTTATCTGAAAAACTTAGTTTTAAGCCAGGAATTTTATTTGATACACGAAGCTTATGTCGGACAATTCCCGATAACTATTAATCCTGGTCGGGTGTTGAGCTGAACAACTTCACTCCGAGAACTTAGCTCTGGGGATTAGTTAAATGGGAAAAACATTTAAATTCTCTTAGAAAGTTGGTTAAAGTTCAGAAAAGTGAACTCTGGTGGACGATTCTTAAAAATACCGAAAAGATAAATAAATGTGTCAATGGGACACAGCAACAAACCACAGGATATCAGTAGAATTATTTCACGATTAGCCAGGGGGTAGAAAGTTTCGGTTTATTGCGCCCGTTTCCTATTTCAAAACGTAGTTATTACAACCAAATGAACCTCCGAGCTTATTGAGTAAAGGTCCGAAAGTTCGGGTGTGGAGGTAGAAATTTCGACATAAAGGTACCATAATTAGTTGTTTATAACCCTATTAACGCGAGACAGATGAATTTATCTTTTCTAGAATAAACTAAATAAATGAATAAAAGAAGCTTTTCAATCTTCTTAGTTATTTTTTCACTCACTCTAATCAGCTTACCTGGCCCATTAACCGCGGAGGAAATTCCTCAAGCCCAATTAGAGAAACTGGTAGAAAAGGGGGACGAAGCTGCGGAAAAGGCTAGATTTAAGAATCGAACGGAAGCGCAGCTTAGAAAAGCCATAGATTTTTATAAAAAGGTTTTAGAGGACGATCCAAACAATACCCATTCTTTAAACAGACTATCCTCTGGCTTCTATTTGTTGGCTGAAGCTTACCTTGGTTACGAAAAGAGGAAAGAAGCTTATCAGAAAGGTTTTGATTACGGCGTGAGAAGCCTCAGGACAAATCCGGATTTCAGGCGGCTTCATAACGAAAAAGGGTTTTCCGCTTTAGAGGAGCTGCCGGAATCGGTAAATAACGTCGAAGGTTTAGTCTGGACTGCTGGGAACCTCAGCATGTTAGCCCATAGCGAAGGTGTTCTCGATTCGCTTGGCAAGTTGCCGGCGTTGGTTTCATTAAACAGACGAGCTATAGAGCTGGATAATGGGTATCTTGGAGCTGCAGCCCATAATGCTCTGGCTTGCATATCCGCTGTAGTATTGGACAGCATGCCATTTACTTTTTGGCAAACTTATAATCACGATTTTAGCTGGAAAAAAACCAAAGAGCACTTTGAGAAGGCAATCGAACTGGCTCCTGATTACCTCGGACATTACTTTTCCTACGCTCATTATTATGCACTCAACAAAGACAAAGAAGAGTTAGCTAAAAACTTACTGAAAAAAGTCATTCAGGAGCCTTTAGGGGATACTTATCCTTTGATGAACAAAATTGCAAAGGATAAAGCAGAAACTCTTATCAATAGACTCTGAAACCATTTAAATCCTATTTAAAGGACAAGTTTCCATCGAGACGAAATATAGCCAAATTTTTTAGCCTACCTTAAATCTCTAATAAAACCAATCGGGCACGTCCCTTCCCGTCCACTGCGAAATTTCCCTCTTCTCTTTACGATAATATTCCCTATACGCTTTCACTGGGTCAGATGATTTGTACTTGTCGTCCATTGCCTGTGGCCTCTCCGTAAGACCAATCTCGGGTAGATCAGGTACGTTATTGCGACACCAGGCTATCACCTGAGTACAACCGTGTACCTTCTCGTACCGATAGGAATACTCTTTGAGTAACTCCTCCCCCAAACTTACCAGCCAGCGATAATTTTCTTTACTTTCTCGTACCCATTTTGCACAGGGGTGATTAACGTGGGTCTTACCATAAGGAGCTTCGTGCCCAAGCACCTGATGAGCCGTACATAACAATTGAGCGGTTTCCAGGGTCATCTTAATTACGTGCGTGTCAGAATGATACTGAGCACATAAACTCGGGTTTCGGTCGAGTACAAATATGTTCACTTGATCTCCTCCTTTATATTAATTGTAATCCAAGGCGAACTCTAATACCTCCTCATTATTCGAACTTTTGGATTCACAACTCGAAGAGAGCGTAGGTATTTCCACTATTCAACATAAAAATAGCCCATGATACCCTGCTTCAGTAGACTATATTCTCTTTATCCATAAACAATAATATCTATTAATGAGCTTGTCCTTTTTACTTCCTTGTACAGTTTCCCTTCCTACTGGAAGAACAAATTAGTTACGGTTCAAGCCGATCTCTGGGTCAAAAAGACTAAGAACGATCTCATCATTATTCTAAGCTAACCCCCAGTCAATAGTCGATTTTATCACTCTTTTATATCTTATCTTTAAACAAGAAATGTTGGAAAGTTTGCAATTTCAAATTAAGGTGTTGTAACAGAATTTATTCTCTGTATTATAAATAGAGAAAATAAAAAGTGTTTATGAACTGTAGGAGGATTAAGGTGGAATCCCAAATTTATGCTGTTCTAACAGGAGACGTCGTTAACTCCAAAAATGTAGTCGGTTATGGAGAATTATTGAACGAAACTTTCACACTATTTGAAGAAGAGCTTAAAGAGAAACTAATTCTAGAGGTAGATCGTTATTCCGGAGACAGGTTTCAGGTTCTACTCAGTGATCCTGCAATTACCTTAAGAAGCGCGCTTTACCTTTTCACCAAACTACTTTCTATGGAGCCAACGGTTCAAATTAGAATATCAATTGGAGTCGGGGGAATCGAAGAGGTGCCGGAGGGCCGTGTTTCTACCGGAGAAGGCGTAGCGTTTCGCCTATCCGGGCAGAATCTGGATAAAATGAAGAAACATCAGCGGGTTTCCTTTGAAGCTTCAAGCACCATCCCTAAAAATGAAAAAAGCTTAATACAGGGATCACTGGACCTCTTTTCGGCTCTGCTGATAGACCTTACTACAGTCCAGGCTGAGGTTATCTGGTATAAACTCAGAGGGTTAACTCAGGAGAAAATTGCTCGAGAAACCGGTCGAAAACAGCAAACCGTCAGTGACATCTTGATTGCGAGCTACTGGAGGAATTTGAAAAACTTCCTAGAAATTTTCGAACAAGAACTTGGGCAGAAGAAAAATAAAGAAAATACTTCTGATTTGTTGAGGTAAAAGTATTATTTAAAAAATGCAATGAAGAAAATTACCAAAGAAATAACCATAATCGTCGGACTAATTGCTTTCGGTGTTATAATATCAGGTTTGTTGAGATACCTTGAGAGTTATCAGTCTGTGTATATCCCAAAACATTCCTTTGCATATGTAATTGTATTTGTGGGTTGGATAATCTTACTTTTTCCCGTTAGTGAACTCATCAGTATTTATCTAAACAAATTTAGACCTCCGGCATATAAGAAAAAGAGTCTTAATGAATCTGAAAAGCTTATCGGCCGGTTAGAACGTACAATTATCCTTGTATTCTATCTAGCAGGTTCCTTAGAGGGGATCGCTTTTCTAGTTGTCGCAAAAACAATTTACAGATTTGGAGTTCTAAGAGGGAGCTTCACATCAAATAATAAAGCCAACAAAAAAGAGGACTCCGTATTTGCAGTTTCTCAGTATATAATACTTGGTAGCTTTTTGAGCTACACCACAGCGATCCTAGGAGGAGTTTTAATTAACTTAATTCTAGATAATCTTGGGCTTAGCCTGTGACCAATATCCTAAAACCAAAGAATTTTTCAAAAAAGGACTTTTACCACCTTTTACTGTCAAAATATGTTCCCTAGTACACTTCAGGCACGCCGTACTCCAGCTCGGTAACTTCGAGCTCAATATAGGTAAAATCTCCCGAATCCAACTTCCAGACACCTTCTCCTTTTATCGGGATCCTGAGACCTTCCTTCTCATCGTATTCCTTGATAGGGGTACTCCAGGTTTCAAGAGTCAGTTCGTTCCCGCCAGCATAGTAGCGGTCCGCGACGAAGTCCAGCAGTCTTACGACCTCGTCGAAAAGTAGAATAGTGGGCACCGTTGTCCCTTCATCAGTCATCGTCGCTCGTCTCTAAAGCCAACCTTGCGTCCAATTAAAAGGTGCCGACAAACCAGAGCTTTGGCCTGGCTTGTCGGCACCTCAACTCGAATAGATTTATTTTCCTTCCTAAGGCTTATTCTATGACCTCTATTTCCTCTCTACCTCCGTAAGCGTCATACCAGGGGCTTGCTCCTTTATCTATTATCTTATTCATCTTAGTTATATTGTCAACGCCGCCTTCCTGGAGCCAGTCCCGAAGGGCTTCAACTCCGTTTTCCGCGTATTCAGCTATTCCGTCCTGCCAGGTAGCGCGACCACAAAGAACGCCGTTCCAGCCAGCTCCGGAATCATTAGCCAGTCGAAGGCTTTCCCGCATCTGGGGAGCGTCAACGCCGGCGCTGAGATAAATCATCGGTTTTTTAGCCGCTTCTGCCGCATCGGCAAAATGCTCGAGTACTTCCTCCCTATCGTAGACTGCCTCCTGACCTTCGTAAGCGTCAGTCCCTTTTGCGAATTTAAGGTTAACCGGAATTTCTACCTTAAGAACGTCCACGTTGTACTTATCGAGAGAAAATTCGGCAATACTTCTCCGGACTATATCAGGTTTCTGACGGGCGAGTTCTGGGTCGTTTTTCCAGTCCCCGCCATCCGGTCCATAGCCGAGAAACTCGAGAAAGAATGGAATATCGTGATGAGCACATTCCGCGCCAACTCTCTCTACGAACGCTTCCTTCTGATCATTATAGAGTTCGTCTTCATCCGGATGGTAATAAATCAAGAGTTTTACCGCGTCGGCGCCATTTTTGATCGACTTCCTGACGGACCAGTTTGGCATCAGCTCTTTCATTTTTGCCGGCAGGCTGTGCTGGTACACATCGGAGTAATCCCTCGAAGCGCTACTTTTCTCGTAGGACATTATTAAACCCGTGCCTTCTGACCGGGCTTTTGCTCCCGGCAATCCCCATTCGGGGTCAAGCAGTATTGCACTGGCATAAGGGGTGAGTTCGGCGGAAACTGCTTCTTTAAATTCCTCCATCATTTCGTCAGTTACTTCGTTCTTATCTATTCCGCAGGCAGAAGAGAGACGGCTAACCAGTGAACCTCGTTGATCCATTGCTGCGGCCTTAATAACCCCATTTTCATCGCTTAACTTCTCCATCCTGTCAAATTTCGTCTTGCTGATCCTCATTAAATATTCACCTCGTTTTTAATTCTGACTTCTTATAGATTTTATTGCACTCGTAACAACTTTTCACAAAACTGGAAAATCGATCCCGACAAAACTAGATACCTTCTAAACTTACGTTAAAGCCTACGCCAGGCCGGTGTTATAACACGATCCCGCATTACCCTGGAAATCTTAAAGTACTATAGCAAACCTTAACTCTCAAACTAAGAAGGTCCGAGAAATCATCAAATTGGATCAAAGAGAGCTGTATTTTTATACTCCCAAAAAGCTCCAATTGAATCGGAGGCCTCAGCCTACAAAACTTCTTGCGAGATTTATCATATAATTTGTCTCGTTAATTAAGCCTTGAAGTTAACCCACTTATGCATTACCGATTACAAGATAAGTTGCAATTTATTAGACGAACAACTGGAATTTAAGGAGGAGCTTTTGAAGATAAAACTCGACTGCGTACCTTGTTACGTTAATCAGGCAATGGATGCCGCTACCTATGCGGAAATATCGGAAGACAAATTGTGGAAAATAATTAAAAAGGTATGCCTGGAACTCTCCAGAGTTGATCAATCCGAAACTTCAACTCAGATCGGACAAAAAGTCCATAAGATAGTTCGAGATTTTTCCCAATCAGGGGACCCTTATAAGGAGCAAAAAACTTTAAGCAACGATGAAGCCCTAAAGTACTTTAAAGAATTTGACCGAATGGTTAATAATAGTTCGGCACCACTCAATCGAGCGGCGAGATTAGCTGCTGCAGGAAATGCAATAGATTTCGGGCCCCGAAGAGAGTTCGATGTGGAATCAGAACTTAAAAATGGCTTCAAGGAAGAATTTGAACTGAACGATTGGTCAAAATTTGTGAACCAGCTGGAAAACTCCAACAAACTCCTTTACTTTACGGATAACTCGGGAGAGATAATATACGATCGACTGTTCATCGAACACCTGCTCAATGATGTAGAGAAGATTTCACTGGTGGTTAAGGATGGACCATTTATCAACGACGTAACCAGGAGAGATGCAAAGGACCTCGGTCTAGATGGGATTAAAAACGTTGAGTTAAAGACAGTGGATAACGGTGACGGGGGAGAATCCCCTGAACTCTGGTCAACTGAGGTTGAGAGCTGGATAGATGACCACGACCTTGTAATTTCCAAAGGTCAGGCAAATTACGAAGGGTTGAGCAGCTACAGCAAACCCAACCTTTTCTTTCTGCTGGTTGTAAAGTGTCCCATGATTCAAGAATCTTTGGGAGCTGAGGTGGGGAGGAAGGTATTTATTCAATCTCAGAACCACTCCTCCTTGCCGGAGTAGACCCCGCCCGGTGACCCATCTCAGTTAAGTTTAAACCATGAACCTAATATCACTCAGGTATTATTGACTTCTACTCCACCAAATAACGCCAGGTAATTAATAACGAGCGTTGGGGGATTAATCTCGTCCTCACGTCGGGGCGCACTGGTCTTGTCGTCCATACCTCCAAAGACCGGGAGCCCCTTTATTACTATCTCCCAGCCCTCAGGTACTGTTATTTCTGCCCCACCAAACATGGCAAAAACGTCGAATTTGGCTTCTCCACCGGATAATTTTGCATCCCTCAGGTCCACCTCGGTCCCTCCGAACATAGAGACGCTGCTGCCGCCCTGAAACGCCTGAGATACAACTCTGCTGCTGTTTCCCGAAAATAGGGCAACCAAGTTAAGAGAGTCCTTATCCACGACCCTGGGCTCTCCAGCTCCCCGGACCAGGAACCATATTCCTACCAAAATCAGAAATACCGGCCAGAAGGAAATATGGGTAAATATTTCAATTCGATCGATATTATTTAACAAAAGCAGTACACCAGCTGTCGCAACTATAAGGCCTCCGACTTTTCCGGCAGGATTTGTGGCAACGTTGTACCCGCCTGCAAGGATAAGTAACGCCGGCCAGTAGGTTGCAAAAAGTTTCCAGAAGTTCTCCAGTACGCCGACATTTCCTAAAATTACCAAAACACCGATCCCTATTAATATTGCTCCAATCCAGTTTTTTTGGTTCATTTTTGTTTTCCTCCTCGAAGTTAAAAATTCCTCAAGATAATTATTGTCTAAATAAGCATTCAATTTCTATCGGCTTTTTGACGTAATTTAGTTAATTATAGCGGTTTTTTCCCTCCGACAACGTCCTGGCCTTACAACTTACAGATGAGCTTTGGCCACTCCAGAAACTAAACTGGGCTAAGTTCTCTAAAACCTAGCTTTGCACAAAAACAGAGTAGATAATCCAACTACACTACAACCTTCTAAATCATCCTAAGACAGACGGACCCACGTCATAAGAACAAATAGTGCCTGTGCCTCTAGGTCATTTGTCTTAACTCTTTGAAGTACTTTCATCCGATAAACTAACCTGGCCTATCCGTACTATAAGTACAATTAAGAGGCCGAACAGGTAAAAGTCCGAACCGCCCCCCAAATAGAAACACGGCAAACACTTCGACCGACCCGACAAACCGTAGAATTATTTCGGGCGAAACAAAATTTGCTAAGTATCCGCTAGTCGTCTTAGTGAGAATCTACAGGAGAAAGATGATCTGGATAATTATACTCGGAACTTTTCTGACAGGTGCGCTGATTATGGCAGCCGGCAATATCAAGCTAGCCGTAGCATGGGAAAACCTGGATGGTACCATGACTTTACAGTACTTATTTTTCAGAAAAAGCTTTCCGCTGAAGAAAAGTAAGGACGATCCCCAAAAAGATACCAAGGAGGATACCCCGACTGCTTCCCCTGGGTAGGGAAGCGGACACAATTTATGTTGC
>CAZYPS010000015.1:23577-31029 GCA_964649445.1 uncultured Thermotogae bacterium
CGAACACGAGGAGGATTTAAATTCGGTTAGAACTATTCCAATACCATCCAAAGGAATAAGCCCTCTGGCTTTCAACCTGGCAAAGGAAGAAAAGCAGAAATTGTTCGAATCCGGGCGGGAAGCAGCAAAAATATTCTTCGAAGACTGGGATTTTGAGCAGTACAGGAATCAGTATCGGGAATAACCGAACTTAGATTGCCCCCCAGGGTTAGCCCCGGGGATTATTCAGTCGATATGTTATCCAATCATTACTCCCTGGATATCTCAAATACCACCGTACCTCCGCCAGTATACTCGCAGGGATCCAGGCATTGAAGGTAAGCATCTTCTCCTCGCCCTAACCCCAGTTCGTCAGGTTCTGTCCCCCTGCTGAGAGTAATGTAGTAGGGAAGTATTGAAGCGAAGGAATGCATACAGAGGGTTTTCTCGGTCTTCAATTTAAATCCTTCAACGATGACGAATGAATCTCCTTCCTCATAGACAGGGCAGGTTCCTTTTACTTCCCTAACATCTACTTTTATGTCTTTCGTTGTTACCACTCCTACCACCGACCGACCGTCGATTTTTGATTATTCAACACAATTTGACTTAAACTCTGCTTGGGCTAACCAACACACCCAGAAAATTAGAAAATTTCTAGCTAAACTCAAGCACAAACCAATTATTCGGTAGGGCAGAGACTACCTAATTAGCCAAACACTCCAACTGCACTGCCAGCTTCTCCTCCGGCAGTCCGTCCAGTTGAAGGACGTCTTCTTCTTTTACCTTGTAACTGGTGCTTATCTCGTCCGCAAACTCCTCGAGACCGGAAATTTCAACGGTCAGTCCTTCGACTAAGAAGTGTATGGGTATAACTACGCTGGGTTTCAGCCTTTTGGTAATGTCGGCAGCTTCCGCTCCGTCTATGGTGTAGTTGCCACCAACTGGAATCAGTAAGACGTCCACCGGACCGATCTTTTCGATATGTTCCTCCTCGAGCTGGTGGCCTAAGTCTCCCAGGTGGCAGACGTTAATTCCGTCAAGCTCGAAGGAGAAGATTACGTTTTTGCCTCTTTCCGAACCCATCGTATTGTCGTGGAAGCTGTCTATACCCTTTATAGTTATACCTTTTTCCTTGTAAGTTCCGGAATCCTTAAAAATTGCGGTATCCTCACGGGACACTATCTTCTCTCCGGAGGCGTGGTCGTGATGCTGGTGGGAGATTGTTACCAGATCCGCCACGTTTTCCGGAGGTGGGTTTAGTCCTATTGTCTCTCCGTTGTGGGGGTCGGTTACTATAATGGAGGAGTCTTCAATCTTAAAACATGCCTGGCCGTACCATTCAAAATTTATCATGGCTTCACCTCCTTTAGGCATATTTTACCAAATTTATCTACTTTTCCAAATACTATAGATAAATGGACTTTTGAGCGTCAATGGTTTTCTCAGACTTTTAATTATGCTACCGTTTGCGATTTTTATCCATTATTTAAACGGTCATCGATAAAAATAATCTAAAACTTCTTATTGGCTCTTAGCTCCAGTCAGTTTTAAATCGTTAGCAAAAGTTTGGAGATTAAATATTAAAAAGTCAATTTCCCCGACCTTCCAGGCGGAGCTTATAACAAAACTATTTCAACCAAAAAGCTACCTTCTTCGAAAACTCGAGACCCCGCCAGCAACCAAATCTTGCTGCAATTCATTTCTTTCACCATTTGAGATCTTTCCTAAATCCGATCTAATTGAATGGAACGGGCCATCTCCCCAGCAGCTCGAGCTCCCACCCTCGAGCGATAGGTCAAAAGGGGGACTTTCGGGCGGGCGTGGATCCCGCCCTGCTTGTATTGGAGTGGTTCAAGAGCTAAACTTCGAACGAGAGCTGGTTTTAATGTAGAATCGAACCAAAACACCTGGCACCTTTTACCATATCAAAATATCGAATTTGACTTATCAATGGAGAGGCTATTCCTGCTTACCACTCCTCTTTAGTAATCTATCTAGTACTGAACAAACTGAATTATATGAAAGATAATATTTATAAACCTTTGTGTTTTAAGATTATGCCATAACAATATCTAGATCAGCTTGCAATTTTGCCTCCCTGGCTTTATCATATTTCCACTTATTTCTATACAAAAGAAGTGGTAATAATGGAAAACAATAGGTCGATTGCCAAAATCAACCAACGAAAAGAAGAGTACGATTTATTCTTGGAGTTGCTGGCCACTTCCCCAACGCCTATTAGCTTTTCCAAAACGGGTTGGCCTTCCGGGCCAACTATTGTTAATAAACTATCCACCTATCCCCCAAAGGGTTGATCAAAAACAAAACTAAGCCTGACGGCTCTTCCAAATTTAGGAGCAGTTACCAATTTTCGTCCGGCAAGATAGACAAGTCCTGCCTTGGCATCTTCTAACATTCAACTTCATAAACCAGAATCAAAATTCGGGCTTTCTGACTTCCTGGAATTCCACAAAAGATTAACCTCAACAAACGAAATGAAAAAACCGACGAACGTTGAAGCATATAAATCAAAAAAATAATTTTCACAAAAGGTGAGTTAAATGATAAATCACCCAGATTTGAAAAAATTCGTGGAAAAAGGACTCAGTGAAGCAATTAACGGATCTACCAACATTACCAAAAAAGTGCTAAAAAATGCCGAGGATAGATACGAGCTTAAACTATCCAAAAACGGTGAAGAACACGAACCGAAGCTGGTTCTGGAGAAAAAGGGAAACGGAAGACCCGTTCCGGTCGTAGTCGTAAACGCTATCTCGAGCAAAGGCGAGAACCTCCTTTATCGCGACCAACGGATAGACTCTTCCTCCAAAGTAGCTCAAACCATAAAAGAAGCACTTGAGTGCATGGTGGAAAGCTTTGAATAGAACCAAAAGTTATTTCTATTCACCAAAGCTTTATAAAATGGTTCAGAAATCCGTCGATGTCGGGGAAAGTTGGAGCCGCCAGAGGTTAAACGAAAACTTCGTTGAGTCATCACTGAAGTTAAGTAATGGGGACAAAAGTAGTTTCGAATTCTTAGGAAAGGTACCTCGGGCAAGTCTCAACCAGGTTGATGAACGTAAAAATTCTGATTTATTTAAATAAATGTGGCTTATGAGAAAGCCTCAAATCGTTGCAGAGAATTCAGGGAGGGAATAGAAATGGCTCGAATAGGTTACATGGAAGGAACCGACCCGGAAGTACTCGATAAATTGGCATTGAAGGGGCACGAGTTAATCCCCCTGGGGGACGAATCAGACGGATACGCTAAGAATCTGTTTCACGTTACCAGACTGGATCGGATCGATATAGTTATAACCCGCTTCTACAAACTAAGACAGCTTTCTGGTTCTTACGGCATCTCAATATCACTCTCCGAAATCCTTAACCGATGCCAGGAAGCCAATACTTTCGTAATTGTAACCGCACCAGGTGGGGTTGAAGGGGAAATTAAAAAATTGTTTGAAAATAAAGGTATCGCTGAAAGAGTAAATCTTGTACCTCATAAAAGTCTCTACGAAGAAGTGGTCTCTTCTCTGAAAAGCCAGAAGTCACAGAGGAGGGTATCAAAAACCGGAAGTTAGCGGCAAGAGGAATAAGTAATTCCAGTTCTCCCGAAGTCCAAATTCAGGGTTTCCAATTCAGCCCTTCTTCGACCAAGTCAAATAAGTTTCCACTGGAAACTCTTCCCTGAGTCTATCGAATATGAAAACCGAAAAATGCACTCGTTCTCGGTCTTTTTCTCCCAATACAACAATTTTGTACTCTTTGAGATCTGGACCCGGGTTTTCTAAACTCATTTTTCACCATTTGATCTTTCTTAAATCCGAGCGAAGCGAAGTAAAGAAATCGCTTGAATCGCACTATCCCCGGCCAAAGGCCGGTGATAGTGCGTTAATTTGCTAAAAGGTACCATCTTTTCAGTAGCTCGAGCTCCCGCCCTAGAGCGATAGGTCAAAAAAAGGAACTCTCATGTGGGCGTGGGGGCCGCACCCTGTTTATGTTGGAATGGTCCAGGGACTGAACCTTCGAACGGGGCTGGTTCGTTCAAGAGCTTACTGATAATGGAAATGATTTTTTGTCAAAATTTAAAGATTTAAGTCTAAAAGTAAGCTATAAATACAGACATATAAACCACTTAAAGCGTCAGTAATATTTATCGAAGGTTGCGTAATGACCCAAAAGAGTGCTCGAATAGAGCTACTTTCGTCCGTTCGTTTGACAGTTCAGCAATTTTTATCTTTCCAGTTTGTAAACTATTTCAGTAATTCCAGCGATTCAAACGAGTAAAAAACAGCCTCACTGAACATCGGACCGGGATAAATTCCCTCATTTTTGAGGGCGTATCTAACTGACCCGAGATCAAGGGTCTCGGTTTCGACGAAGTCGGCGAGACTGATTTCGCCACTCTGATTCCGGTAGGTTACGTAGATAAGAAATGACTTCTCCCGAGTCTGGTAGATTTCTACTATCGTTTTATAATTTTCCGAATCCCCGGATTCATCAACGGACCGCCCGAGTGGACGCCCGTTGAAACTCATGGCGCTCTTATCCCCTTTTTCCGGTACAATTGCTAGACTTATTTGTTGAAAATCCATGCTAATCATCTACCTCCACTTTTAAAAGAATAAAGGATTGTCCCCGATCCATCATCCACCTTCGATTTCCCACGAAACTCCAGCGCTAGACCTCCATTATACCCTATAGTATTTGCTTTCCTATAAAGCTGATCTTAGTTATCGCTCCACAAATGGAGAGCCTTTTAATTCCGAACTCACAACCTTTCCACCGTGGAAATAGCACAATTTTTAGTAACTCCTGATCCATTCTTATTCTAATCATTCCGGTGATCTTTCTAATTTCCAATAGGTTTGCATTCCGAAAACCGCTAAATTACAAATTAGATATTGCTTTAGGGCTGGCAAATCTCCGATTCCGGTATTCGACGCGATTCTCCGACGTTCGGCTTGTCTATAAAATTATTCACTCCCTTTAAGAGGCCCGGAACACATTCATCGGGCACGCGATTATGGGGTCCTGTAAGAGACAGAAAAGATTTCGGATCCTCCGCCACCCTGTACAGTTCTTCCCCGTGGGAAATAGGCACGAGTCGATCATCGACGCTATGAATAATCATGACCGGGGATCTAACCGTCTCAAGCTTCTGTCGGTTGGGGTAGTGAAACTTCGATAACGGCTTTACAGGAATAATCGGCGCCATCTCCTGGATCCTCTCTGTTAGAGAAGTAAAGGTTGACTGGAGGATAACGGCGTACAGGTTCTCTCTCCGGGCGAGGTCCACGGCAGCCGCCCCTCCGATCGATCTTCCCCAGACGACAACATGATCAGGTGTTAGTCCTTTTTCTTCTATTAGGAAACGGTAAGCCGCAGTGACGTCGCGGTACAGATCTTCTTCTTCCGTGATATCTCCCCCACTCTTCCCGTAACCCCGGTAATCGAAAAATAACGCATTTAGACCCAGTTCCCGGCTGATCTCGATAAAGAATTCCAGGTTGGAAATATTTGCCCCGTTACCATGACAGAAAAGGATTGTCTTCTCCCCGGAATTATCGATAAACCAACCGTTTAACCGAACCCCGTCCTCAGTAGTAAATTCTATCTCCTCCAGGTCGTAACCGGTAGGAGGAGGCGTCATTTTTCCCGGTGGGACGAAGATCAGTCTACCCTGTGTGAAGTAAAACAGACCACACAGGCTTCCGTACAGCAGGCTAATGGAAATCCCCGTTACGAGCAGCCAGTTTTTCATTTAACCTCATTCCCATAAAATTGTTTAATAATTAACCTAATAGGAAATTCTACTATTGCTCTTTGCCTTCCAGTCTTTTAGGTTGAGTTCCTTTAAATTCTTTCGAAACTGTACTCGAAAGTATTTTAGAACCCTTCCCCTCCCCAGTCAAATGGAACATCCGAGTAGGAGTTTTAACAGATACTTCAAAGACTACATTAGCCCTTTCATCTGCTTCTTTCTACCAAAAACTTTGAGAACGAATTTTCAATGAGGACGAATATTAGCATTCAACCACGGGGATTCCGAGGTTTTCAAAAAATAGGTTTGAAAAATACATTCAACTTTTTATGAGAAAAGGAGGAGGTGGGATTCAAAGGTTTGAACGTGTGGCAGCTAAAACTTATGCAGGAAAACATAAAAAAATCGACCCTTCTTATGTATCGGTACCCATCGGCGTTAAAAACGATTTACGGGACTGACCCGCCAGACGGCTAATTAAGAAGTTTGCAAAATTTGGAGATTTTACCAATTATTAACCGTATAAGGGCTGCTAGATCTAGCTTTCAGAGCGGTATTTTCTGGCCGGGGAGGGTAAACTTCTCCCTGGCCAGTTCTAATTTTGGTACTATTAATTTTTCTTACTGCCCCCTTACTAAGAACTGGTCAGGGAGAAGAAAAACATAAATTATGGTGTCAACATTTTGAGAATACATCGGATCAACTTATTTGTCAAATAAATAACTTAAACTTTTTATAGGGCACCACTTATGCAAAAATCCCGGCTTTTTGCTGGAGCATTTACTCCCTCTCAATTCGGGTAACTTCACTCACCACACAAAACTCCTCTTCACATATGTGGCCCACAGTCCCCAGTTCCTCCAGGTTTATCCTATCCTCTTTCAGGGCGCCCTCATTTACACTTACATGCACTACATCTCCGACTAAAAGGAAATTATCCGCAATACTGATCTCGTCCCGGTACCTGCATTCCAGGTTAACCGGCGCTTCTTTTACTCCCGGCGACTCAACTTTTTTCGACTCGGATTCAGTCAATCCTACCTCCTCAAACTCGCTCCTATCTCTGGGAAGTTCAAGCTCCGACCTTACTCCCTGGTTCTTCCAATCGCTGGTGAGTGGAGCGACCACAAAACCCGCCGTTTCCCTCGCGTTCAATAGTGTATCTTTTTCTCCTCCCGCGACAATTCCGATAATCGGCGGCTCGATTTTTAGAGGGGTTGCGAAGCTGTAAGGAGCGATATTGGATATTCCATCCTCACTTATCGTTGACACACATAAGGTGGGTCTGGGAGCAATCGTTTTATAGTAGTCTTTACTCTCCATTGAATTCTACCTCCTTTTTTTGGAGAACTGATTTGGTTAAAACCACATTTTGAAACCCCATTATTTTTAAGACAATTTGTTGGGCCACTTTTGCTTAAACAATCTGATTCGGCACCAAGATTATAGAAAATAGACTTAAATAACAAAGTTTTAATCAACCGACGCTTGTCTCATTGACGAGACATGTTCCATTAATTAGAAAAGAAGCAAAAATAAAATTGTTTCCTGTCTAATGGTTCGTTAGGTTAATTTATATTAATTAGGACGAGCTATTAATTAACCAGTCTTTACAGAACTTTCATACTCACTGGCTATGATGTTATCAAGGATACCAGGTTTTGCCCTTTTTAGCCTCCTTTGGGTTTTTTCTGGTATCTTAT
>CAZYPS010000016.1:0-30996 GCA_964649445.1 uncultured Thermotogae bacterium
ATCGGTACCCGGTCCGGCTCTTCGTGATTTATTGCAGCGGTTACTCTATCTCTGGAAGTCATCGTCATTGATATCACTAACTCCTGTGGTTATCGGTTAAATCTTCTTCGATTCGGTCAATTTTCCTGCAGTATTCCTGGGGATCGAACTTCCTTTCCAGCCCATTGGCGTTCATGTACCTTACCTTACCGAAGATCTCTCGTTCCTGCCAAGCTCTATCATGTTTGCCGTAACACCAGGCAACCCCGGTAAAACCGTTCGGATCTCGGCCGTCCAGTTCGTACTTATTATTTAAGTAGAGCGTTGTTTCGTAGCCCGTTTCGGGGTCCGGCGTCCATTCCAGGATCTTCTTTCCCCAGTACATCCTCATGTAACCGTGGGTCTTTCCCGTTAAAACCATTTCTTTTTGAGCAGCATTCCAATAAGGATCGTGGGTTTCCGCTTTCTCCAGGTCTTCCCGGGAATAGAGGTATTCTCTTGAATCGTTTCTGTGGTCCATTAGCGTTTCCCGTGCCCAGTCCGGTAGGATGGAGGAGAAGTCGTCGTAGTCCTCATTATAGTAGATGAAGTTCATACTCAACTCGCGCCGGACCACCAGTTGTTCCAGGTAATCTTCGACCCCAGGGCTTTCGGACTTCTGGACTCTATCTACTATGTATACAGGAGAAATCTGACCGAAGTGGAGGTAGGGACTCATCTCCGATAGGTAGTTCTGGGTGGGATCGTTGCTTTTTTCCTCGTACTGGTCCAGCTTGTTTTCAATAAAGTTATCAAGTAATTCTTTTGCTCGAGACGTTCCCCCGGAGTATTGTCGGACGGGTTTTACAGCTCGGTTTATCTTTAACTCTTCCAGGATAATTTCAGGATCGCCGGAGTCGAACTGAACGTCGAGATTTAAGGAAGGTTTATCGGGGTCGTAGTTTTCCGCTGGTTCGGAGAAGGTATGGAGTCGATCATTTATTTTTGGCCTTATGGTCCGAGCGGCGTACTCTTCTTTATCGCTTGCCACCTCAACCGGGACTACCACGTCTCCCTCGACCTGTATCAAAGGCACCTCGATTTCCCCGGCTACTTTGCTTCTCCAGCTTTGCTGAATTCTTAGATAGCCTCTATCGACAACCACCAGCGCCGCTTCCTTTGCCAGTTCTATAGCGCCCTCGGGAGGACACCGGTGAGCTATTAAAGTTTTAATTCCCC
Source organism: uncultured Thermotogae bacterium (assembly GCA_964649445.1). Taxonomy (GTDB): domain Bacteria; phylum Bipolaricaulota; class Bipolaricaulia; order M55B111; family M55B111; genus JAGXLP01. The sequence goes on from CAZYPS010000016.1 coordinate 1,198, forward strand.
GCTTTGCCAGCTTTTCTTTTGCCTCCTTTAACCCCTCGATCATGAATTTGTAATGACGCAAATTCCCTTCGGGAAAGTTGTCGGTAATTCCGAAGTAGGTAAGTACGGGGAGGTCGAGTTCGTTTGCTCGATTTATTGCCAGTTGAAGGGACTGGTTATCTTCGGCCCGCTGAGAGGCCTGCATCCAGTAGAGTACGTATTCTCCGGATCGTTGGTTCTTATCGTTGAGTTTTTTGATCCGTTCGGGTTCTAACATGAGCCCCCTAACGGGAGTTGTCGTACTTGCCTATGAGATCGGTTAACTTCTCAACCCCGATCTTTTCCAGTTCCTCGGGCAGGTCGTTAATTATTTCCGCGTAGGCGTCGGGGCCTTCTGTGATCGCATGAGAGAGCATCTGGGTCGCCGAGGCCCCTGCGGCAACGAACTGGAGCAGGTCTCTGGCCGAAGCTATTCCCCCAACTCCGATTACCGGGACGTTGACAGCGTTGTAAATTTCGTTTACCGCCTGAAGTGCCAGTGGTTTTATCGGGGGGCCCGATAACCAGCCATAACCGTCGTCGTTACCCAGGGGGGACGTTAGGTCATCAAGATCGATCTCAAGTCCTGGTCCGACGGAATTTATCGCGACTATACCTGTAGCGCCTCCATCAACCGCGGCAGAGGCAAACTCCCCAAGGTCCGGAGCGTGAGGTGAAAGTTTTACAAATATGGGTTTGTCCGTTAGGTTCGAAGCTGCCGAAGCTATATTCCTTATCGGTTCGGGATCCTTACCAAGGTAATGAGAGGAGAGTTCAAAAGCGGAGGCGTACTCCTCAATTTTCGGTAGCAGGTCCCGAATCTGGTCCGGATCATAACCGAGGCTGATAATTAGCGGAGTATCATTGTTCCGGGTAATTGCTGGAAAGTATTCATCGACCCAGCGCTGAGGCGGGACTTCCGACCATTTTTCGCAGTTCAGCACTCCTCCGTCTAATTTAGCGATTGCCGGCTTCGATACCTCTGCGGCTTCTGTGGAGATCGTTTTCGTTACTATCGCTCCAACGCCCTGACCCCGAATATTTTCGACTAACTTTGGCTTACCGGTGAGTGGTCCGGCTGCGGGCATCAAAGGATTTTCTAGTTCTAATCCTGCGATATCTGTCGTTATATCCATTCATACCTCCAAAAAGTTGGGGCTAATTCCCTTTTAGCCTTTCCCAGAGTCGTTTAGAAACCTTTTGAGCATCCCGATAGACTTCCGTTTTGTCAATCCCTACTAGTTCTGAATCTCTTATTACGGTTTTTCCATCCACGAATACTGTTTCAACTTCGTAATTGTTTCCCGAGAGTCCGAAGAAAAGGTGACCAAGAAAGTTCTCCTCAGTTATCGGGGTTGGGCTGGGATAATCGAGAACAGCAATGTCGGCCTTGTAACCCTGGTTTAGCTTTCCGAGCTTTATTCCGAACGCCTTTTCCGCAAGTTTATAATTCTCTTCAAATAACATTTTTCCAATTTCTCCTAAACCCATAAAGCTGGGTGAGTTGTGATATATTTTTTGCAAAAGAAGTGCGGCACGGAATTCGTCGATCATTGAGAACCCTAGGCCGTCGTTTCCAAGGCCCACGGAAAGCCCCCTGTCGTGTAAACCTTTCAGGTCGGAAACTCCCACTCCATTGTTCATGTTAGATCTTGGGTTATGGACAAGGAAAGGATTCCGATCGCCGAGGAGATCTTTCTCCTGTTCGGACAGATGAATGCCGTGAACAAGTATTGCTTTTTCGTCAATTAGGTTGTGATTATCCAGCCGGGATACGACCCTGTGGCCATATTTTTTAAGTGAATCATCCTGGTCCTCGCGCCCTTCGGCAAGGTGAATATGAATTCCGGTCTCGAGGTCTTCCATGTAACTGGAGATCTCTTCGAGGGTATCCGAAGACAGAGTAAAGGATGCATGCAGTCCGAACTGACCCGCTGTTAGGTCGTCGTCACGGTTTGAAACTGTACTCAGCCAGTCCAGGTTCTCCCTGATACCCTGTTGAGCTTCTTCTTTGCCGTTTCTATCGGTGACTTCGTAACAAAGGGAACTTCTGAGGCCAATGTTTTCAACTACTTCCTCTTCTATCAATTGAAGGCTTCCTTCCGTATAATTAGGGCTGGAATGGTGATCGAAGACCGTGGTAACGCCGTTCTTTAATAATTCTGTCGCTCCGACCCGGGCGCTCGCTCTCGTCGCCTCTTTGTCCAGTTTTCTATCTAACTTCCACCAGAGGCCCGTTAGGACCTCCGAGAGGTTTTCAGGCGAGTAGCCGGGCAGTACCAGTCCTCGGGCGAGGGTGCTGTACAGGTGGGTATGGGCATTTACGAGTCCGGGAATCACGAGTTTTCCAGAACAGTCAAGGGTTTCTCCTTCGTCTTCGGGGAGGTCGTCAATTTCCTCTGACTCTCCTATCTCCGCTATTTTTCCGTTCTCTACCCGTACTCTTCCGTTTTCTACAAGTTCACCGTCATTTGTCCAGATAGTGCCGCCATCCAGAAGGTAATTCATTGAACCTCCGATCTTTCTGGTTCAGGGTTTAGTCGGATATTATTCTTTCTCACCAAACTTGACCACCATAATAACGATAGGTCAGGGAGGAAGTCAAGTACGCCGGACTTAAAACCTTCTACTCCTCCGTTTTATGGGTTCGACCCTGGGTTGATACCGGAAAATCCGAGGTTATGAATTGAACAAAAGCTTTTTTGTTGCTACACTCTTTTAGAGGTGATTTCGTGTGGATCCACTTGGTGGCGAACAAAGCAATTTAAAGAGTTTTTCGTTAAATATACTGTTGTTGGCCCTCTGGTTCGGGACTCTCTGGGGGGCGGTTGAAGCGTTAATTGGAGGATTGTTGCACTATTTCCTCCCTCCGACCGTTCCCGGTAAGATAATGATAGTTATTGCTACCGGGTTGATGGCGTGGTCGCTCAGGAAGACGGGGAAGGTTTGGATGCCACTGGCAATCTCCCTGATAGCAGCACCCTTGAAACTTTTCTCCGGGGTCGTATTTAGTCTCCCTCTGAATGCTCCTGCTGTCCTAAATCCTGTATTCGGTATCCTTTCACAAGGGCTGGGTTTCACGCTAGTAGCCCTGGCAATCTATAAGCTGTCGATACCGAGGACGATAAAATATCTAACTATTGGGGCCGGAGCTGGAGCTATTTACTCATTCGTATTTATCGGATTGGTTGCAGGACCGGGAATGGCCCTTTACCTCCCGATGGAGGTAATAAAAGATCTGGGTACTAAATTTCCCTACTGGGCTCAATCCTTTTCTGGCCTAGTGGGATTTGCCAGTTCATCATTGCCGTACTCGGCGATCGTTGCCGGACTAGGCGGTTTGCTGGCAGGAGTTCTTCCATTTAACGTTCATCCCAGAATCAGGCCCAAACTGCTGCTCTCGGGTTCAGCACTATGGTTGACGATCTTCTTCGTCTCGTCCTTGACCGTCTAAACTCCGGAGTTTCCCTGCCGGTAGTTGTAAGTGGGCCCGTAGGATCAGGTAAAACCCGGACAAGTCAAAAATTAGTTGGACGGCTGGAAGAGGAAAACTATCGACCCGGAGGGGTTCTGTCTCCGCGGGTTATGGATTCCGGCGAAACAATTGGCTACGACGTAATAGAAGTAGCAACCGGTGACCGCAGAAGCTTCGTTCGGTCAAATCCACCCGGGAAGCGAGCAGGCAGGTTTTTCATAAAGCCGGGTGCTCTGGAATTCGCAAACCGGGCAGTTTACGAATCCGTCGATCGATTTAATCCTATCTTCATTGACGAAGTCGGAAGGCTCGAGCTGAGGGATGACGGGCTTGCTCCTTCCTTAAAAGAACTCATTTCTTCGGGGAGTCAGTCTATTCTTCTGGTCAGGGACAAATTCGTCCCGGAGGTCCGAGAAGCTTTTGATATATGTGAATTGGACGAATTCAGGGTGGGGTAAAAGGTGAAAAACTCCAATAACGCACCGGGTCATTAACTTGTAACTCCAAATGGTAGAATCTAGTATTACCGTGATTTGTGAAGAGGATAATTTGCTGAACCTGAATTGGATGTTTTTCGTCTTTTATTAACGACATGGAAGTTTGTAACGGGAGAGAAAACTTTCAGTTAGGTGATAATTATTTTAAGTCGAGGAGGAGTAATTGATGTCCAATACTTTTAAGGAATCAATTCAAAGTGGCGATTTTACGATTACCTGGGAGCTAGTACCGGGTCGAGGAGCAAAAGAAAAGAATCAGGAAGAAATATTTGAGCACGCGGAAGAGGCGTCCGGAAGCGACTTGATAGACGGAATATCTCTAACCGATAACCCGAGTGGAAATCCCGCTATTTCCGCGGAGTACCTGGGGATGAAATTAAAGGAAATGGGGCTCGAGCCCCTCGTGCACTTTACGGCGAAGGATAAAAGTAGAAACGAGATGGAGAGCTTTCTCTACTCGCTGGAAAGGGAAGGTGTCGAGAACTTGTTGCTAATGACGGGTGACTACCCGAATGACGGTTATGAGGGACAGTCGAAGCCGGTGTTTGATCTCGATTCTACCCACATGCTTGAACTCGTAAGCTCTCTGAATGAGGGACTACAATACACGGACGATTTCGGGCGATCTCAGGAGTTGAAAGAAACCAACTTCTTTCCCGGGGCAGTTGTTTCTCCGTTTAAAAGAGAGGAAGAGGAAATATTAACTCAGTACTACAAGCTGGAAAAGAAGGTAGAGCTGGGGGCCAACTACATAATCACTCAGCTGGGTTATGACGCCCGGAAGTTTCACGAGTTAAAGCAGTACGTTGACGATAAAAATCTTGACGTACCCCTGATTGGAAACTTATACGTGCTATCTTACGGAGCCAGTCGGGCTATGAACAGGGGCGATATCCCAGGATGTGTTGTAACGGACGAACTCGTAGGAGAACTCTCGGAAGAAAAGGAAGCTGAAGACAACGGGAAGCAGGCCCGACTTATGAGAGCCGCCAAAATGTACGCCTTTCTCAAAGGAATGGGTTACGACGGAGTTCACATAGGTGGACACGGACTGAGTTTTGACGACGTGAAGTTCGTAATTGACAAGGGTGAAGAGCTGGTTCCGGACTGGGAGGACTTTATTCCGGAGTTCGACTTCCCCATGGAGGACGGCTTTTACTACTACGAAAAGGACCCCGAAACGGGATTAAATAGTTCCAGCCGGTCGGACCTGGCACCCAGGCCCAGAAAAGGACTTGTGAATATGTCTTTCCGGCTGGCCCATAACCAGCTTTTCGAGCCGGACGGACTCTTCTTTACGCCAATGCGCCTGCTAATGCGTGCTATAGATGATACTTTCCTGGAGGAACCGTTCCAGTCGTTTGAGCGCGTAGTCAAAACTATCACGAATGATTGCCAGGAGTGTGGGGATTGTGCCCTGACCGAATTGGCCTACGTTTGTCCAATGTCACAGTGCCCCAAGGAACAAAGAAACGGACCCTGTGGTGGGAGCAGGAACGGAATGTGTGAGGTCTATCCCGACAAGCAGTGTATTTACGTCCGAACTTACAATAGATTGAAGGAATTCGAAGATCAGGAGCAACTCAAAGAACAAGTTCCACCAAATGACTGGGACCTTCGACACACTTCCTCCTGGTTGAACTACTGGCTGGGTCGGGATCACGCTTCCGAGAAAGCAGGAATTGAACCGCCAGGCGAAGATGATTAATCATTTCGATATTTTGACCCCTAATTCAGCCGGCAACCGGTGTCTCACTATCCCGGGTGCCGGTTTATAATTGATATCAACGGACTTACTGCTGATAATTGTCAGTGAATAAAGAGGTAATATCTGTAGATTTCTTAACTTAGATAATATCTTGAATGTGCAGGGGTTTTTGGGAACCGTTCAGGAAAATCCCATCGGAGGCCGAGCGGGCACGGTTCCACCCTTTCGGTGGTTCTAGCTTTCGACCTTCGGGCTTTCCGGACCGAGAAATTTCCGACTCGCGTGCTCAAACGGTCTTCTTCATGAAAATTGTTCTCATTATAGGAAATATTATGCATAAAGATTTAATCTCGTTCGGTTATGGAAATATCCCTTACCAGTCCAGAAGTTGCTGTAAGTTATTTTTATTTAATAATTTATAAACTAGTAAAACTAAGGTGAAAAAATGAGCGGAGAAGACGTAAGAATGATTAACGTTGGAGACAAGGACGATACGGACCGGGAAGCCAGTGCCAGCGGAATCATTGAGATGTCAGAGGAAACCAGGGAAAAGATCCTTTCGGGAAAACTAGAAAAAGGTAACGTATTTGCCGTCGCCAGAACTGCCGGGATCATGGGGGCCAAGAAGACTTCGGAACTTTTGCCTCTCTGCCATCCGCTGCCGATTACAAACGTGGACGTAGATATAAAACCGGTTGAAACCGGGGTCTCCGTCGAAGTGACGGTTAATTATCGGGGGAAGACCGGGGTAGAGATGGAAGCATTGACCGGATGCACGATTGCTTTATTGACGATCTACGATATGAGTAAGAGCGAAGAAAAAGGTATGAAAATCCGAGAAGTAAAATTGCTTGAGAAATCTGGAGGGCAAAGTGGTGACTGGAAAAGAGACAAGTGACGACCCGACGATCGTGTCGATTAATACCAGCAAGGAGAAGGGTGAAATAAAGACACCCATTCCAGAGGCGAAGTTGGTCGAGGATCACGGGGTGGAAGGGGACGTTCACGCTGGTTCCGAGATCAAACAGGTAAGTCTGCTTGATGCCTCGGAAATCGAAAAGATGGAAGAAAGAGCCGGAGTAGAACTTGATCCAGGGGATTTCGCTGAAAATCTGACGACACAGGGTCTGGATTTAAGTTCTCTTCCGGTTGGCAAGCAATTGAAGGTAGGGGAAAAGGTCCTACTCGAGGTGACTCAGATCGGTAAAACCTGCCACGATGATTGCATGATCAAGGAGAAAACCGGGGAATGTATCATGCCTCAGAAAGGTCTGTTTTTCCGGGTTCTTCAGGGGGGAAAGATTTACCCCGGTGACAGGCTCGAGATAATTGAAAAGAGGGAATCGAATTGAGCCACGAAGATCTGGTCGAAACCGAGATAAGTTGCCGAGTATTGACCGTCAGCAGTAGCAGGGACAGCAAAAGTGACAAAAGCGGTGAGCTAATCAGAGAGCTGGTTCGGGCTGAAGGTCACCAGATCGATGAAAGCAGCTTGGTCCCGGACGAACCGGAGAAAATAAGGGACGAGATCGAAAAAGCCGTTGAGTCAGGCTCAAAAGTACTACTGATAACCGGAGGCACCGGACTATCGAAACGGGACCAGACGGTCGATGTACTTGATGATCTTGGAGGCAAGTCAATTCCCGGGTTTGGTGAGATGTTTCGAAGTTTAAGTTTTGAAGAGATCGGACCTCGTGCTATGCTTTCGCGAACTAAAGCGGCGCTGATCAGCGATACTCTGGTATTTTCGTTGCCCGGGTCTCCGGACGCGGTGGAGTTGGGGATGGAAAAACTGATCCTGCCCTCGATCGGCCACGCGATTTACGAGATTGACAAGGAGGGTAATTGATGGAGGACCGGTTCGGACGAGATATAACCTACCTGAGGTTTTCTCTTACCGATAGGTGTAATTTTCGCTGTAAATACTGTATGCCCGATGAGGGAATAGAAAAACTGGCTCGCGAGGAAATTCTTTCCTTCGAGGAGATTGAGACAGTGGTCAGGGGGGCGGAGCGACTGGGAATTGATAAGGTGAGGTTTACGGGAGGGGAACCGTTGACTAGAAGGGATTTACCCCATCTTGTGGGAATGATAGATGGAATCGAAGGAATAGATGAAATCTCGCTAACGACGAATGGTTCACTCCTCTCCGACGTTGCAGACGAGCTATCTCGCAATGGACTCGATAGAGTAAACGTAAGTCTGGACGCCGTGGACCCTGGGGTATTTTCCGAAATAACCAGAGGAGCAGACCTTAATTCCGTACTAGCTGGGATTGATGCCGCAGAGAATGCCGGGTTGAGACCGGTAAAATTGAACGCCGTGATAATGAAGGGAGTCAACGAATCGGAGATTGATCCTCTTGTAGAGTATGCCACGGCTAAAGGACTCGTGTTGAGATTTATCGAACTCATGCCCATGGGCGAGGCTGCTGGAGGGAAGATCGAGCCCATGCCGCTTGACGAAGTAAAAAAAACCGTCGAGGAGAAATGGTACCTGGAGGGAGTTTCAGAAGTACCAGGAAATGGTCCGGCCGAGTATTATCGGGTTTCCCGGGGAAGCTCTTCTGGCAGAATCGGCTTCATTTTTCCTCTCAGCGATAGTTTTTGTAATGGTTGTAACAGAATCAGAGTCACGTCCCGGGGCAGGGTTCGGCCCTGTCTCGCCAGGGACGAAGAGTACGATCTGAATGTCGCCGGAGATACTTCCGTGGACGCTATTTCCTCGCGGTTGAGCAAAATAATTAAGGAGAAACCATACGGGCACTGCTGGGAGGACCGGGAAACCACTGCCGGAGAGATGTCAGAAATCGGGGGCTAAGATTGAAGGAGAAAGGTTTTAGGTCTTTAACTAGGCTGGAGGAAGCAAAGACCGAGTTCTTCTCTGCTATAGAACCTCTGGACCGAGCAGAAACTGTATCCCTACCGGAGTCGGATGGCAGGGTAGCTGCCGAGGACTTATTGGCCCCTCGCTCCGCTCCTCACTATCGCCGAGCTGCGATGGACGGGTTCTCCGTTAAAGCTTCTGATACCTTTGGAGCAAGCGAATCATCTCCCAACAGACTGAAGATCGGAGAGTCGGTTGAAACCGGCGTTGCATCTCCCGTCCATACTGGAGGAAACGTTCCCGAGGAAGCGGACGGGGTATTAAAGATCGAAAATACCAGGCGAGAGGGAGAAAGTTTAGACGTTTACGCCTCGATAGCTCCTGGTGACAACGTAAGTCCAATCGGGGAGGACGTTGAAAAAGGAGATATATTGCTGGAAGAGGGAACCATAGTCCAACCCTCCCACCTTGGATTGCTTAGATCACTTGGGGTTGAGTCAATGGATCTGATGGTAAAGCCGAAAATCACGGTAGTTCCGACGGGAGAGGAACTCGTACCAGCTGGAGAGGAGCCCGCTCCGGGAGAAACGGTCCAATCCAATGGAATCATGATAGCCAGTTGTGTTCGTAGGTGGGGAGGAAAAGCTGAAGAGAAGGAAGTATTGAGCGATCAACCGGACGACCTGCGGTTCGTGTTAGGTTTTGGGCTGGATAATTCGGACGCGGTGGTTTTCACTGGAGGAAGTTCCGTGGGTCGGAGGGACAGGATTGTGGAAGTCCTGGAGGAAGAGGGTGAGGTTATTGTTCATGGAGTTGCTGTGCAGCCCGGGAAACCCGTGGTTCTTGCTCTGGTTGAGGGGACCCCGGTTATTGGTTTGCCCGGTTATCCTGTTGCGGCTCTTGCTGATGCCTATTTCTTTTTGAAACCTCTCATTAACCACCTGATCGGAGTTCAACCCGAGGAACGGACCGGAACCGTCAGGCTTGAAAAAAAGATCTCTTCGAAGCTGGGTCGATTGAGCCTGGTCAGGGTCCGGGTGGAGCAGGGCGAAGCTTATCCGATAAGAGTTGCCGGTTCAGGCGTGCTTTCCAGCGTAACGAGAAGTGACGGATTCGTCCTGGTTCCAGAGGATTCGGAAGGAATAGCGGCGGGAAAAACCGTCGAGCTACACTACTGGAGGTAGGTGGTGAGAAAGGAATTCCGAGATCTGATTGGCCCTGAGGAGTTTCGAGGGCTTATCGAGGATTTCTCCCTTGAGCGAAAAAGAGATCTGGTGCCACTTAATGATGCTCTCGGGGAGGTAACTGCGGAAAACATTCACGCTCGTTCGGACGTTCCGCCGTTCAGTCGATCCCTGATGGATGGCTTCGCCGTGGTGGCGGCCGATACCTATGGAGCGGATGAAGAAAGTCCGAACCGGCTGAAAGTAGAGGGAGAGGTCGAGATCGGTCAACCTTCTTCGTTAACTGTGGAAGTGGGTGGGGCGCTAGAGATACCGACGGGCGCCGGTGTTCCGACCGGAGCCAATGCGGTCGTAATGGTGGAAGATACCGAAAGAGAAGGTGATGAGCTACTTGTTAAGTCGTCCGTGGTGCCGGGCGAGAACGTCCTCTCCACGGGTACGGATATAGCTACCGGCGATCTGATAATTCGACGGGGGACGGAATTGTCCCCGCTGGATATCGCGGAGCTGGCTGCCTCCGGACTGGGGGAAGTCGAAGTTTTCCGACCGCCGAAGGTAGGAATTATTTCGACAGGACCGGAACTGACCCCTCCGGGTGGTGAGCTGCCCGAATCGATGATCTACGACGTGAATTCGTCTTTGTTTATTGCCGGAGTAAAGGAGTCCGGTGGGCGTCCCAGTGGTATGGGTATCGTGAATGACGATATCGAAGAGATGGAGGAGTTAATTGAGCGCGGAATTGAAAACTACGACCTGCTAATCTCTTCCGGAAGCACCAGTGCTGGCCCTCACGACATGGTTTACGACGTGCTGGAACGGAAAGGAGAGTTGCTGGCGCACGGGGTTAAGATCAAACCAGGCAAGCCGACAGTCCTGGCAGATCTGGATGGAAAACCATTCTTTGGGTTGCCCGGCAACCCGTCTTCAGCTTACGTGGTTTACATGAATTTCATTGCTCCTGTGATTAGAAAGCTTGCCGGAAAGGAAGAGCCGAAAAGTCGAGCACTGAAAGCCAGGCTAACGGATAGAACTACCTCCGAAGGGGGGCGGATGGAACAAAAGTTCGTCGGGCTAGTCGATCGGGAGGGAGAGAAGCGAGTTTATCCGATAAACAAGGTCAGTGGCGCCGTTACGCTGCTCTCCCAGGCTGACGGTTACCTCACGATACCGGAGGGGGTTAATTACCTGGATAGGGACGAGGCGGTCGACGTAACCCTCTTATCTAAAGACGGGAACCTGCCAAAGCTGCTGTTTATTGGCAGCAACTGTGTCGGGTTAAACAGACTTCTGGAACTCTTGCCGTTTGAGACCCGGTCATTGAGTCGGGGGTCGCTGGGAGGTGTGGAGGCAATATCCACTGGAGTTGCCGACGTGGCAGGAATCCACATCTGGGATAAAACCGGCTACAATATACCGTTTCTGAAGGAGCGCGGCCTGGAAAACGTGAAGTTGGTGAAAGGTTACGGGAGAGAGCAAGGCTTGATACTCCCCCCGGATAATCCAGAAGGGATTGAATCCCTGAGAGATCTAATTGAGAAACGTATTCGAATAGTCAACAGAACTTCGGGATCGGGAACGAGAATCCTGTTCGATCACCTCCTGGAACGGGTTGCCGGGGAACTAGGCAGGGAGTTCGGTGAGGTTCGGAGAGAGATTCCCGGTTACGAAGTTGAATTATCGACTCACAACGCCGTTGCGTCGGCAGTAAGGGATGGAAAAGCAGGTGCGGGTGTGGGTATAAGGTCCGTAGCAGAGGCGAAAGGATTAGGTTTTCTGAAACTTCAGGACGAAGAATTCGATTTTCTCTGTCGGGAGGACGTTCTGGAAAGCTCACCGGGGAAGAAGTTCTTGAACCGGCTAAACAGCTCCGAGTTTGCCGAGATTATCGAGGAAATTCCGGGACTGAATCCAAGAGAGAAAACCGGTAAAGTAATCTATCCTGCGGGCAAAAGGAATGACTGACCTTTCTATAGCGATTCTTTGTGGCGGCGATGCCAGCCGATTCGGCTCGGATAAGACCCGGGTGAGGATAAATGAAACTCCTCTCTACAGACTCATATGGAACAAGCTGGAGGATAAGAGTGACGACGTGTTTCTCCAGGTTGATCCTGCCGACGAATACGATCTACCGTGCCGGCCCGACTTGACATCGAGAAAAGGTCCGCTCGGCGCGATATATTCAGCCCTTACCCATGCTGCCCACGATTGGTTGTTCGTATCCGCATGTGATCTCCCATATCTGGATCCCAGAATCGTGAATGAACTTTATTTAGAGATTGAGGAGGGAGCTGAAGTGGTAATTCCTCGATGGGATAGCGGGTACTTGGAACCGCTTACGGCGCTTTATCATACCAGCGTGATTGATACTCTCGAAAAAACTCTGGAATCCGGTACCAGAAAGATAACCGATTTTCTCGACTGTCTTGATAACGTAAAAAAGGTTGCAGTTGACCAGCTTGTTGAGGAAGGGAGAATATCTTCGAGTTGTTTTTTCAACGTTAATACAAGAAAAGATTTCAAAAAACTGGATTTGTGATGGTCGGGTAAGTCGTTCTCAGGAGAGTTTGTAATTAGATTAGCTTTAATGTTTAATAAGACAAATAATTCAAAATTGAAAAACTCTGAGCGGGAAACGTATGAAGTGGGAGTTCAGATCTGGAACCCTTCCTCAGGATACCGGTTGAAGTATCTTAAATTAGAGGAGGTTCTTTATGAAGGTGAGTGACGAGCCAGAGAGTAAGAGAGTCGTAATAATTGGTGGTACGGGCCATATCGGTTCATACCTCGTTCCTAGATTGGTCGAGTCCGAATACGACGTGGTCTCGGTAAGCCGGGGGAGCAGAGATCCCTATCGGGATCATTCTGCCTGGAGTCAGGTGAAGCAGGTTGAGATTGACCGAAGGAAAGCGGAGAAAGAAGGGGTATTTGGCGATAGGGTTCGGGAATTAAAGCCCGAAATAGTTATGGATTTGATCTGCTATACACCCGAAAGCGCCGAGAATCTGGTGGATGCCCTCAGGGGTGAGGTTCAGCACCTGATCCTTTGCGGAACTATCTGGGTCCACGGTCCCAGCGAGTCGGTACCTACTTCGGAAGAAGAAAATAGAAAACCGCTAGGTGGGTACGGGCGTAAGAAAGCCATTATAGAAAAAATCCTTCACCGGGAGGCCCGTCAGAACGGTTTTCCTGCTACTGTCCTTCATCCGGGCCACATAGTTGGGGAAGGCTGGGCTCCCCTTAATCCCGCGGGTAATTTCGATACCGAAGTGTTTGCTGATCTCGCCCGGGGTAGAGAAGTGGCAATTCCCAACCTGGGTATGGAAACGGTTCACCACGTTCACGCCGACGACGTGGCTCAAGCTTTTATGAAAAGTACCTGCAATTGGAATGGTACACTGGGAGAATCATTTCACGTCACCTCTCCCAGAGCTTTGACTCTACGGGGTTACGCAGAATCTATTGCCGAATGGTTCGGTCAGGAAGCCAACCTGAACTTCCTTCCGTTGAAAGAGTGGGAAAAACGCGTATCCGAAGAACGTGCTGAAACCACCAAGGATCATATATTCCACAGCCCGAATTGCAGTATTAAAAAGGCCAGAGATAAAATTAACTATCAACCAAGGTACAGTTCCCTGGAGGCTGTCAAAGAGTCGGTTAGCTGGCTTATAGAGAATGGAGAGTTGGAAGTTTAGGTGATAATGTAAGCTCGTTGGAATAATTTCGGGGATAGAAAAACCCCTCCCCGGAAAGCGGGGAGGGGGTAAGTTGTTTAGCTTAGTTTCTCTATATTGACTGCGGCTACCTTCAATTCGGGTATCTTGGCGATCGGATCCAGTTCTGGATTGGTCAGTCGGTTTGCCGCTGCTTCGGCGAAGTGGAAGGGGATAAAGATCGTACCTTCCGGGACTCTGTCCGTAATCTTCGTCTTTATCTCAATTTCTCCCCTGCGTGAACTTACTTTGACTTTCTCTCCTTCCTCAACTTCGAGCGAACTGGCGTCCGCCGGGTTCATTTCTACGTAGGCTTCCGGTACCAGCTCGTCCAGTCCTTTGGACCTTCCGGTCATCGATCTCGTGTGAAAGTGATAATACATGCGACCCGTAGTGAGGGTCATCGGGTAATCCTCGTCCGGGGTTTCGGCGGGTTCCCGGTAGCTAATTGCGTGGAATTTCCCCAGTCCTCGGGAGAATTCCCCTTCATGGAGGAATTTGGTTCCCGGATCGGACTCGTCCCGACAGGGCCACTGAAGTCCTTTTTTGTCCTGGATCCTGTTCGAGGTAATACCACCGTAAATCGGGGTGACTTCAGTTATTTCATCGGTTATTTCCATCGGAGAATCGTAACTCATCGGGTTGCCGAGTTTGGTGCTCAACTCGGAGATTATCTCCCAGTCGGGTTTGGTGTTGCCCTTTGGTTCGAGCGCTTTACTCAGTTTTTGGATTCTCCTCTCGGAGTTAGTAAATGAACCCTCCGTCTCCGCGAAACTGGCGGCGGGAAGAACTACATCGGCGTACTCGGCTGTCTCGGTCAGAAAGATGTCCTGAACCGCGAGAAAGTCAAGATTTTCCAGTCCCTTCTCGACGTGGCCGATGTCAGGATCGCTGACCATCGGATTTTCACCCATGATGTACATACCCCTGACGTCTCCTTCTTCGGCAGCGTTCATCATTTCGACCACCGTCAGGCCCGGTTCCGGGGAAAGGTCCGTGCCCCAGGCTTCTTCGAACTTTTCCTGGTTTTTCTTCTCGTCCACGTTCTGGTATCCGGGATATACGTTCGGTAAAGCTCCCAGGTCACAGGCACCCTGGACGTTGTTTTGTCCTCTAAGCGGGTTAACACCGGTTGATTCATTTCCGACGTTACCGGTAACCATGGCAAGATTCGCGACGGATAGAACGTTGTCCGTGCCGTGACTGTGCTGAGTTATGCCCATCGCGAAAAGAATGGAGGCTTTTTCCGCTTCCCCATACATGTGAGCTGCTTCTCTTAACTTGTCTTCGGGTATGCCGGAGATTTCTTCGACCTTAGCCGGCGTGAATTCCCGGGCCGCTTCCTTCATTGCCTCGAAGTTCTCCGTCCGGCTTTCGATGTATTCCTCGTCCGCCAGGTCTTCCTCTAAAATGATATTGATCATTCCCATGAGCCAGGCGACGTCCGAACCGGAATTCTGCTGGAGGTGGAGATCGGCGTCTCCTTCCTGAACCAGTTCTATCTCTCTGGGATCGACGACGATAAGGTTTGCTCCGTTCTTGACTGCTTTCTTTACTTCCAGCCCGATTACGGGGTGGGATTCCGTAGTATTGGAACCGGTAACAAGAATCGTATCCGCGTTCCTGATCTCACCGATTGAGTTCGTCATTGCTCCGCTTCCAAATGCCCTTACCAGACCAGCTACCGTCGAGGAGTGACAGAGACGAGCGCAGTGATCTACGCTGTTAGTCCCTATAGTCGCCCGCATGAACTTCTGAAACAGGTAGTTTTCCTCGTTGGTGCACGTTGCGGAGGAAAGACCGGCGATAGCATCGCTACCGCTTTCCTCTTTTATCGCGCCAAGCCTTTCGCTTACGAGATCGAGTGCTTCTTCCCAGGATGCTTTCCTGAATTCCCCGTTCTCCTTGATTAGCGGCTGTGTCAACCTATCGTCCCTGTTTACGAAATCAAAGCCGAACCTGCCCTTGCTGCAGAGGCGTATGTCATTTGCCGGCGCTTCCGGGTCCGGCGATACGTCGACGATTTTGTCATCTCTCGTATGGACGTTCATCCGGCAACCTACACCGCAATAGGTACAGATTGTCGAAGTAGTTTCTACTTCGTTCGGATTTCCCTTGTCTATTCTCATCTTCGAGGTGAGAGCGCCGGAAGGACATGCGTCCACGCATTGACCGCAGAACTGGCAGGTTCCTTCGGTCAGGGACTCGTCCAGTGGGGGCGCGACTTTAGTTTGAAAGCCTCTTTCTACCAGTTCTATTGCGGACCTCTCCCTTATTTCATCACAAACCCGGACGCAACGCCCGCAAAGGATGCATTTGTCGTGATCCAGTTCAAAAAACGGGTTGTCGTCCAACTTTGGGTGGCTTCGACGTTCGCCCGCAAACCGATCCGGGTCCAGATCGAACTCCCGTACCAGATTTGCCAGTTCGCATCTAATTTCGTCACCCGTACAGTCCATGTCTACTTCGGTGTTTGTAAGCTGGAGTTCCAGATTTAATTTCCTCAGATTATGAAGCCGTTCGTTTTCAGTGTCGACCTTCATTCCGTCAGAGGCAGGGTGGGTACAGGAAGTTACCAGTTCGCCCGTTTCTTCAAGTTCAGCCAGACACATCCTGCAGGCCCCGGTTGGTTCTATTTCGTCCATGTGACAGAGGGTGGGTATATCTATTCCGTTCTTCTGGGCAACCTCAAGCACAGTGTCGCCCTGCTCTCCTTCCACCACTTGTCCGTTTATTTCAAGCTCTATTTTTTTCGTTTCAGTAGTTTTAGCCATTGTTCCTCCTGTATTGGTCTTCTCGACTCTTAATCAAAACAGACGTCCGCCGGACACTCGTTTACCAGGTGAGCTTCGTATTCGTTTCGAAAGTAATCCAGCGTGGATAGAACAGGATTGGGTGCAGTCCGCCCCAGCCCACAGATCGACGCTTCCTTTATGTAACTGGAGAGCTCTTCCAATTTAGCTATATCCCCGTCTTCGCCTTCACCTGCAGTCAATTTTTCCAGCAGCTCGAGCATTCTTTTGGTTCCATCTCGGCACGGGGTACATTTTCCGCATGATTCGTCCTGGATGAAGTCGAGGAAGAACTTTGCTACGTCGACCATGCAGCTGTCCTCGTCCATCACGACCAGTCCACCGGAACCGACCATCGCCCCGACTTCCTGCAGGGAGTCGAAGTCCAGCGGGATGTCAAGATGTTCATCGGGCAGACAGCCGCCGGAGGGGCCGCCTATCTGGACGGCCTTAAACTCATTTGCGCTGTCAATACCTCCCGCTACCTCGTATATAATCTCCCGCAGGGTCAACCCCATCGGAACTTCAATCAACCCTGTGTTCTCTACGTCTCCGGTGATCGCAAAGGTTTTGGTTCCCGGACTGTTTTCGTTACCGATGTTCCGGAACCAGTCTGCTCCGTTTCGAATTATCATCGGGACGTTACCGAGCGTTTCGACGTTATTTATCGTTGTCGGTTTCCCATGTAATCCCGAATGAGCCGGATATGGGGGTCTGGGAACAGGTCGGCCCGTTTCACCTTCCAGGGACGATATGAGTGCAGTTTCTTCTCCACAGACGAACGCACCCGCCCCGCGTTTAACTTTCATATCAAACGAAAAGCCGCTACCGAATATGTTTTCTCCCAGGTAGCCGGCGTCGTAGGCATCATCAATTGCTTTGTTTATCCTCTTAACTGCTAATGGATACTCGGCTCTAACGTAGATGAAGCCCTGGTTTGCTCCAGTGGCATAACCGGCCGTTGCGAGCCCCTCTATTACTCGGTGAGGGTCACCTTCCGTGAGACTCCGATCCATGAAGGCCCCCGGGTCACCTTCGTCGCAGTTTGCAATGACGTATTTCTGATTGGTTTCCTCTTCGTAGGCAAACTGCCATTTCCGACCTGTTTGGAAGCCAGCACCGCCCCGTCCGCGGAGGTTGGAATCCAGTACTTCATTCCAGACTTCTTTCGGACTCATCTCCGTCAGCGCCTTTTCAAGTCCCTTATAACCTTCCACTTCCTCGTAACTTTTGATGTTTTCTGGATCTATCCTGCCGCAGTTACCAAGAACCAGTCTCTGCTGGCCGCTATAAAACGGTATTTCTTCTTCTTTTGAGTAAACTTCGCCTTCCGCGGTTTTGTAGCAGAGGTCCTCGGCCAATTCGCCGTTTTTGACGGTTTCATTTACAATGTGCTCGACGTCCTCGACTACGACGTTGGTATAAAGTATTCCCATTGGGTCGATTCTCACAAGGGGACCTTCGTCGCAGAATCCGTGACATCCGCTGATCTCGACCTCAACTTCGTCGAGGTCGAATCCGTTATCGCTTAACAATCCAATATTGATCTCGCCGTCGAGATCCTCAATTTCTTCCTTCAGTCGGTCGAAAATTTCTATTGATCCCGAGGACTTACACCCTGTACCGGCACAAACCATTATTTTAACTGGCCCGTCCTTTTTTGACCTATTTATTGGGTCTTTATAAGTGTTTTCTGACATTATTTTTAACCTCCTCAGTCCCTGTACTCTTCCAGGATATCGTCTATTCCGTCCGGAGTAAGGTTTCCGTATACTTTATCGTCTATCATCATCACGGGAGCCATGGCACAGGCCCCAAGACAGCGCCTGACACTTAATGAGAAAGTTCCGTCTTCGCTGGTTCCACCTTCCTCGACGTTAAGTTCCTCTTTCAATTCATCCAGGACGTCACCTGCCCCCTTCGCATAGCAGGCAGTTCCCATGCAGAGACCGATAGTGTGATTGCCCTGCGGCTCCGTCGAAAAATACGAGTAAAATGAAACTACACTGTGAACTCTACTGGTAGGTACATCTAACTTTTTGGCTGTTCTTTTCTGAACTTCGGGGGAGACGTGACCGGATTCTTCCTGAATGTCAATTAGCACAGGGATTAGTGATTCCGGGTTCTTCCCGTGTTCTTCTATGATATCGTCGATGAATTTAAACCTATCTACGCCGGCTTCCACCGTACTAACTTCTTGTGTGTCAGTCATGGTTTCCTCCCTAAATCGTGGTTTAGGCAAATTAGCCCAGGCTAAAAGATGATTCGTCTGGGTTCAAAAGTTTTCTGATCAGGGAAATAAGTTCTTCTGTTGATTTTTTGAACAGTTCCGCTCCCTTTTCTTTTGTTGCTTTTGTCGGATCACCTACGACTCCATTTTCGGTAAATTCTTTAGTGTCGAAGGCTATTCTCGTTCCGTGAATTTTTTTACCCCAGGACTTTGCACCTTTTGTCGTTGGTTCATTTATTAATTCTTCCCGCAAATGCATGATAAAGGACGTCTCCAGTTTTCCAGCATGTCCCATTTCTGAAGTCGAAATTGCATTAAACCATGTCCATTCCAATGCCTTTACGTCGTGGTCGTAGTATAGATTTTTACAAGTTTCCTGAATTGCCGATATGTTTCCGCCGTGTCCGTTTACAACAACGAACTTTTCGATTCCGCTATTATGGGCGGATAGAATTATTTCCTTAAGCTGGGACCGAAACGCTTCCGGAGATAAGCTTAACGACCCCGGGAAATTGGAGTGTTCACGCGAGATACCTATATTAATTTCTGGAAGCAAAAGCGTCTCCGTTACCTCGGTTGCCCGAGAGGCGATGGCTTTGGCGATTATTGTATCGGTAGCCATAGGACCATGGGGTCCATGTTGTTCGGTACTTCCTGTTGGGAGTAAAGCTAAAGAGGGATCTGCATCACTGAATTTTGTCCAACTAATTTCTCCGATATTCATAAATCACTCTTACTTTCTCTTAAGTTATGTATCATATTACCGAACAAGTAAGCCGCGGTCAAGCTGGCCTAACCGCGCATCCTGGAGTTAACTCTCTTTAAAAAAGTTACGAAATAGTGAACAAAATCACAATCACAAGGGTAGAATTATGCTTTTACTTCAAAATATGAGGAATTATTTTTGAGTTTGCCTTCTTGGTGAATTAAATTTTTTAAAGTCAGTTTAAGGTATCCGAGTAGGAAAATTTCAGAATTATTCTTTTTGGTAACTCCTTTCGATCCGGGATTTCAAGTCGAAATCGTTGGACCGTTACTCAGAAATTAATTTATATAACTGGAGGCAGGAATGGATTACGCTTTAGGTGTCGATACTGGCGATACTTTTACTGACGCTGTTCTATTCAATCCAGAACGGGAGAGGATTGAGAAAACAGCAAAGGTGCGTACCACACATGGCGACCTCTCCCGGGGAATATTCGAAGCCATCGACGAAGTTATTGGAGATATTAACCCCGAAAACGTAATTCAGGTTTCTCTTTCCTCTACGCTTGCAACCAATTCTATAGTTGAGGACAGGGGGGGTTCTGTAGGTTTGTTAACCCTTGGGTGGAAGCCGGAGGAAGACCAGAAGTTTCCCAGATCCAGAAGGGGTTACGTTCCAGGAAAGTTCAATCCCCGGGGGGAAGAACTCGAACCGTTAGATGAGGAGAGAGCAGTTTCTCTGGTTGAAAAGTGGAAGGATGAGGTGGTTGGTTTCGCCGTTTCGGGGTATTTCGGCGTTAGAAATCCGGCTCACGAAAATCGGGTTAGAGAAATCGTCAACGAGAGAACGAGTAAGCCCGTCGTTACAGGACACGATCTTTCCCCGGAACTGGGGTTTTACGAGCGAGCAGTTACAGCTGTCCTGAACGTGAAGGTAGTTCCGATAATTAACTCGTTTATTGATAGTGCAAAATCAGCTCTGGACGATAGAGGGATCAACGCTCCCCTGCTGGTCGTGAAAAGTGACGGTTCTCTTGCAAAATCGGCGGATGTCAGGAAAAAGCCGATCGAAACAATATTTTCCGGGCCTGCAGCGAGCGCAATTGGTGCCAGGTGGTTGTCCGGTAAGGACGATGGAGTGGTAATAGATATTGGAGGAACCACAGTTGACATTGCAATACTTAGAAACGGGTTACCAACACTGACAAAATCCGGTGTTTCTGTTGGTGAATGGAGAACCAAGGTTCAGTCGATGGACCTCCGAAGTGTGGGGCTTGGTGGGGATAGTCAGATTGAACTGAACAAGGAAGGTAGCCTGGTGTTTGGTCCCGGTACAGCAAAACCGCTGGCTTTCGGTGATTTCTCGGCCGGGGTACTGGACGAGGCTGAAGTCTACGAAGATGCGTCTTTTGTCGAGAAGAGGAAAGAGAAGAAAAAGGATTTAAGCCAGTTGAGCGCTTCCGAGAAAAAGTTCTATCAGTTGATCGGCGATAAAATGATGAATAGAAGTCGGCTTATGGATCTTGCTCGAGAAGAAGGTCTAATCCGGGGTAATTACTACCTGCAAAAGCTGGAGAGGCTGGGTTTCGTTCGCAGAGTGGCTTTAACCCCTACCGATCTTTTGCACGTAATTGGAGACTATACAGCAGGCAACCGGGAAGCACCGAGACTGGGAGCCAGCGTCATGGCTCGGGAACGTGTACAAGACCCCGCTCAGTTCGTTTCCGAGGTAAAGGAAAAGTTCGAGAGCGAAATTTCTTACGAGGTATTGAAAAAGTTCATCCTGGAACAAGAGCCGGATTGCGATTTCGAGGACAACCCTCTCTGGGAAAACTGCAAAGAGGAAGCGAATAAAAATCTATCCGTGGAGTTCGTGTTAAATCTTCCCGTTATAGGCGTGGGTGCCCCTGCTGCCGTATTTCTCTCAAGGGTGGCGGATAATCTGAGAGCGGACTTTTTGAAAGTAGAAAACTACGAAGTAGGTAACGCTGTTGGTGCTGTGACCGGGCATATATCCCGAAGGATCGAGATACTCGTTGTAGAAAAGCCGGAGACCGATGCATTTTTGGCCTTCCTTCCGGATGATCGGAAGTCAATTGAAGTAGAAAATGAGGAAGACGCGATGGATGAAGCAATACGACTGGGTGAAAGTAGCGCCAGGGACTCGGTTCGGGAGTCGGGTGGAGAGGATATTAGCACTCACGTCAGCAAAGAACCGTTTAGTCATGGCCGAGGTAAGGTTCATGTAACAGCGGTAGGAGTGCCCAAGTTAAATTGAATGAGTAAGTTGACTAATCGAGGTTGAATCATATAATATATCTTCAGATATTGTATACCATTAGCATTACCAAAAGTATTGTTACCGAGCGGATTCTGGCCTCTTAACCACCTGAATTCCAATTGATAAGTGAAAGACGATCCGGGAGCTGAATTGTCAATCTGACGAGTTTGTAACTGCTACTTGAGCGGAATTTACATTCTTTGAATTCTTAAGAAACTGAATAGAGGACGAGGATAAAAATGGAAAGAGATAAGGTACTGGATATAATCAAAGAAAGGATAGTCTACCTTGATTACGAACCGGGGAAACAGCTTAGAGAAAAAGAGTTGCGGAAAGAGTTCGATATAGGGAGAACCCCGTTAAGAGAGATTTTCATAAAGCTCGAAAGCGAAGGATTGATTACTACTGTTCCGCATAGCGGGACCTACGTTTCCACGGTAAGTTTTCACGAACTTCGTGATCTTTTTGAGGTCCGGAGTTATCTAATTAGCCTGGCAGGAAAGCTTGCAGCAAAGAGAATTAATGAAGGAGAACTGGAGGAGCTGAGGGAATTAGTTGATGAAATGAAATCCGAGAAAGATCCCAAAAAACTGATGAAGCTTGATTCCCAGGCTCACGAACTGGTGAACGAGTCCACAAGAAACGCTGTTCTGGTCGAGAACCTCCGCAAGCTCAGGCAGCAATCGGTAAGAATATGGGTCTTCCCGAGAACGAAGGAGTTTATGAGTTCGTTTGCCAAGGAATTTACCGAATTAATTGAGGCTCTTTCGGAAGGCGACGCGAAAAGAAGTAGTCGAATACTGGCTTCTCACATGGAAGATTTTATAGACGAAATTAAGAATCAATTTATCAGTGCAGGTCATAGAGAGGAAATCAAGTAATGGAGGGGGTGGTACCCTCGAGGAGTTTTTGTAGTCCATAAATGGGGTTATATAGGAGGTAAACTAGGACCAAAAAGGGAATTTGCAAATTTTTTTACCTCGCGTTAGTATATTGAGTGTATATCGGTCTAATAAACCAAGTCCTGGAGGTTTATATGTTACAGTCAAATAAATTTGTAAACAGAACTCCTCGGTTTAACATACTTTCCGAGGACGATAAGGAGCAAATTTACGATGCCTCTCTGGAAATACTTCAGAATACAGGTGTAAAGGTAGACCACGAAGAGGCAAGGTCAATATTTGCCGGCGCGGGAGCGAGAGTGGAAGAAAAAATGGTTCACCTTCCTCCCCATATGGTTAACGACGCGGTCGAGAAGGCTCCAAAAAAAGTCCTTATTTATGACAGGCATGGCGATTTGGCAATGCGGCTGGGAGGAACGAATTCTTATTTTGGCTCGGGAACCGATGTCCCCAGAACTCTCGATGAAGATGGAGAAATAAGGCAAACCGTAGCGGAAGATATTGAAAAGTGGGCAAAGGTATGTGATGCCCTCGAACATATTGATTTCTCTTCGCCTATTGGTTTGTTGAGAAAGGAGAAAGAAAATGTCCAGGACATACTGGAAGCGAGGCAGGTAATTGCAAATACCTCGAAACCTGTCATGTTTTGCTCCTGGGATGAGAGGGGTACAGAAGACATATTTGACATGGCGTCTATTGCCGTGGGGGATGAGGAAAGGCTTAAGGCAAAACCTTATATAATGCACTATATTGAGCCGGTTACCCCGCTGAGTCACAGCAAGGAGGTTATGGCACAAACGATATTTGGAGCTAAACATAACATACCAACCATCTACACCCCGATGCCCTCCGCGGGTGCAGTTAGCCCGATGACTTTCGCTGGTTCTATCGCGCTGGGTATTGCTGAATCACTTACCGGGATAACTTTAGCCCAGCTGGTCAACGAGGGGGCGCCGATGATCACGGGTGGTATCTATTCCATTCTGGATATGCAGACGTCCGGATTCGTTTACGGTGGACCGGAATTTGCTCTTATGAACGGTGCGGTTGCAGAAATGAGCAACTACCTGGATTTACCGATGTTCGGCACTGCAGGGGTAACGGATTCCAAGCTGGTAGATACACAGGCGGCAATCGAAGCTACTTTCAACATAGCGACCCAGTCCATGGTAGGGGCTAACCTTATCCACGACGTGGGTTATCTGGCTTCCGGACTACTTTATTCTTACGATCAGCTGGTAATGAGCAATGAAATAATTGGCATGGTTAAACGGATCATGAAAGGAATTGACACTTCCGGGAACAATATCCCTCTCGACCTAATAAACGAGGTCGGTCCAAAAGGTAATTTCCTCAATACTTCTCACACCATGGACAATTTCAAGGAGGAACACTGGCAACCGACTCTTATGGACCGGACTAACTTTGACAACTGGAAAAAGAACGGAGAGAAGTCCATGGGGGATAGAATTAGCGAAAGACGGGATGAGATTCTTGAGAACTACGAACCCGACGTTTTGGAGAAGGATAAACAGGACAAACTTGATGAGATAATCGAAGAGGAAAGAGAAAAAAGAGATGTAAAGTATTAAGGAGGAAAAATGTTAGAAAATCAACTTTTTGCAAACAAGTCTTCCCAAGACAAGGTAGGTTTTGAGGTTCTTTCGGAATCGCAGATCAGGGATATACATGAGGCTGCTTTGGAAATACTTCAGGAAACCGGGGTCAATTTTCACCTCAAAGAAATCAGAGATTTGTTAAAAGACGCGGGTTGCCGGGTTAAAGGAGATACGGTTCATTTTCCTCCGGGACTGGTGGAGTGGGCGATAGATGCAGCACCTTCCCAGACTTACCTCTACAATAGAGAGGGTAAAAATCCCATTACTTTAGGAGGCAATAATGTAACATTTGGTCTCGGCCCAACGTTATTAAATATGCGGGATCACGAAACTGGTGAGCGGAGACCATTTAGAAAGCAAGATACGGCGGACGCCGCAAAACTTGTTGATGCTCTGGACAATATTGACTGGGTAATGGGTCTGGGTACCATAGATGACGTACCCCACGAACACTCGGACAGGCACGAATTCGAAGCCATGATAAAGAACACCACGAAACCGATCGTTGTCTGGAGTTATACAAACGAGGGTGTGGAGGATATAATAGAAATGGCTTCGGCAGTAGCCGGTGGCAAGGAAGAATTATTGCACAAACCGTTCATCGTATCCTATTCAGAGCCGATTTCTCCACTTACTCACGACAAGGATGCTTCCAAGAAGTTACTTCTCACGGCTGAATACGGTTTACCGACTGTTCACACGCCTATACCTCAGGCTGGAGCGAGTGCTCCGGTCAACCTGGCCGGACAGCTTGCCCAGTGCAATGCGGAAAACCTTTCTGCCCTGGTGGTTTCTCAGCTTAGGAACGAAGGACTGCCGTTCTTTGTCGGTGGAGTTATTTCGATAATGGATATGCAGACAGCAGTCCTGGCCTACGGAGCTCCGGAAAAAGAACTTGCCACTGCGGCCTACATGGATATCGCCCATTATTACGGGCTTCCTACCTGGGGGACTGCGGGTTGCACTGATTCGAAGATAGTCGACCAGCAATCTGGAATTGAGTCTACTCTATCCGTCCTCTATTCGGCTCTGAGCGGAGCCAATCTTGTCCACGATGTAGGGTATATGGAGTCAGCTTCTACTGGTTCACTTGAGCAAATTGCCATGGTGGACGAGGTAGTTGGTATGATCAAAAAGTTTACTGATGGTATTGAGGTAAACGATTATACACTGGCTCTCGACGTTATAGACGAAATTGGACCCGAAGGAGATCACCTCACGCACGAGCATACGATGGATAACTTTAAAAGAGTTTCCTGGCAGCCAACCTTGATGGACAGGAATGTTCCCGATACCTGGATGGATAAAGGTTCGAAATCCATGGAAGAGAGACTACGGGAAAAGGTCCAGGAAATACTGGAAGAGCACGAGCCGGAGCCACTTTCGGAAGAGGCAGAAGAAAAGATTGAGTCCGTAATTAATAAATTATAGAGCTATGTAGGGGCGAGAGGAGCGGCTGCTACCTCTCGCCTTTTTTGATGACGGCAAAACCAATTGTTGCTATAGAGCTATTATTGGTATTTACTGGTCTAAACCCAAGAGGTTTGCTTGGATAAAGTAATTTTATATTTAAAATCGCTATAAAGAGAGTGCCGGACTAGATTTTTGGCTGTGCTTGGTATTTTCCTGGAACTGTTTATAATACAAATAGAAATTAAACTTGAATTATCCAGGAGGAAAAAATGCCTTCAATTGAGTTAGAAGGTGTCTACAAGATCTTCGGTGACGAGCCGGAAAAGGCGCTTAAGTTGATAGAAGAAGGGGCGGGGAAAGACGAGGTTCAGGCTAAGACGGGCCAGGTTATTGGGGTAAAAGACATTTCATTTGAGATAGCTAACAATGAACTCTTCGTTATAATGGGGCTTTCGGGATCAGGTAAGTCAACTCTTCTCAGGTGTGTAAATAGATTGGTTGAGCCCACTAAAGGAAGGATTACGTTAAAGACGGAAGGGCAAAACTACGATATCACCAGTGTGGAATATGAAACCTTAAGACAGATAAGGGAACGGCAAATTAGCATGGTTTTTCAAAACTTCGCTCTTTTCCCTCATAGAACAGTATTGGAAAACGTAGGCTTCGGGCTAGAAATACAGGGTGTTGACGAGAAGGAAAAAAATAGGAAATCGCAAGAATTAATAGAAATGGTGGGTTTGGAGGGGTTCGGGGACTCCTTCCCTTCAGAACTTTCTGGTGGGATGCAGCAAAGGGTTGGGCTGGCAAGAGGTTTGGCCACTGGAGCAGAAGTATTGCTTATGGATGAGCCATTTTCGGCGTTAGATCCGTTGATCAAAGTGGAGATGCAGGAAGAACTACTGGATCTTATGGAAGAAATGCAGAGGACAGTTTTATTCGTTACTCATGATCTGGATGAGGCTTTGAAGCTGGGTCACCGGATTACCATTATGGATGCCGGGAAGCTCGTCCAGAAGGGTACGCCGGAAGAGATAATTGTAAACCCGAAGACGGAGTACGTGGCCAATTTTGTCGACAACGCTGATCCCTCCGACGTTCTCAGGGCCGTGACTATAGCTCAAGAAGATTTTCGAGTGGATGAGAACAACCGGGTAGGAATTAACGAGACAACGGAGGTTGAGTTAAGTAACGGCACGGAAGTTAATAAAGGATTTATATCAGGTTCTCCGGTTTCCATAAAGCCACTGGAAAATTATGATACTACGGAAGAGGAGGCAATTCTGTATGTTTCACCTGATACGCCGATAAGCGAGATAATGAAGGCCAGGTTGAATTATACTTCAACTCCCGTACTCGTGCTGAAGGATAAAGAATTGGTAGGCTTTGTAACAGAACAAGATATACTTCACGGCTTGCTGGAAAAAGGGAGGAAATAAAGATGGACGTTGACAAGGTCTTTTTACGAGATTAAAGTACCTGGAGGGAGCGTTAATGGGCGACATATTTAGCGTTTACAGAATTCCGTTGGATATCTGGATTGCGAACGGTGTGGATTGGCTAGTAGAAAATGGTAGGTTCTTTTTTCAGGGCGTAAAGTGGCCTCTTGCCCAGTTGCTAAACGGATTATCTGACCTGCTTCATTTGATGCCTCCCTTGCTATTTTTAGCTTTACTCTTCTTGTTTGCCTGGTGGGCCAGTAACTGGAAGGTTGCCTTGTTTAGCGTTGTTGTATTTACCCTTATTGGGTTTATGGGAAAGGGGCTCTGGGATTACGCAATGACGACTCTGGCGGCGGTACTCGTCTCGGTGATTGTGGGTGCGGTACTCGGAATACCGCTGGGTATTCTATCTGCGAGGAGTGATAGATTCTATGCTACTATTCGACCTTTACTGGACATGATGCAGACTACCCCCGCATTTGTATATCTGGTTCCCGTGGTTATGTTGTTTAGCATAGGTACTGTAGCAGGATTAATAGCAGTAGTTATATACTCCCTGCCTCCAGTTATTAGGCTTACTAACCTTGGAATAAGACAGGTACCAGATGATGTGGTCGAAGCCTCTACTGCTTTTGGTGCTACTCCTAATCAAACGCTTTTCAAGGTTCAAATACCTTTGGCTCTGGATACGATCATGCAGGGTATAAACCAAAATATAATGCTTGCGTTGGCAATGGTGGTGATGGCTGCGTTAATTGGTGCTGGAGGTTTGGGCGTTCCTGTATACGAAGGTTTGAACGCTTTAAGAATAGGATTAGCAGCCGTCGGAGGTATCTCGATAGTTGGGATAGCAATGGTACTTGATAGAGTAACCGAAGGAATCGGCGAAAAAGCTCCCGGTAAAAGGGATTAATATCAAAATATGAGTTTGGGAGGTGGTAATCTCGCGGAGTTATCTTAGAACTGCAAAATTTAATTTGGCTTAATAATTTTAACCACTACTAAGGGGGTAAAAATGAACAAAAAGGCAGTTTTAATAATAGGGTTAGTTGTTGGGTTGCTGGTCACTGGTTTGGTAGGTTTGGCCCAGGAGCAACCGGGCGAAGGTGTTACCGTTACGGTAGGACGGGCAACTTGGCAATCGGCTAAACCGGTGGAAGCAGTTACCACAGTTTTGATGGAAGAACTGGGTTATGATGTGAAACCTCCGAAATCGATGTCTAACCCGATATTTTATCAGTCATTGGCTCTAGGGGATCTCGATTACTGGCCGAACGTCTGGTGGCCGCTCCACGCCCCACAATTGCCGGATAATTTTGAGGGGAACGCTTCAATACTAGGGCAAATTGTCGAGAACGGGGCTATTCAGGGTTTTCTCGTGGACAAGGAGACTGCAGAAGAGCTAAATATAGTGAACTTAGCCGACTTCAAACGACCTGAAGTCATAGAGGCATTTGACTACGATGATAATGGCAAGGCTAATTTAGGTGGTTGCCCACCTGGTTGGGGTTGTGAGGAAGCAATCAAGAGAATGTTGGATACCTACAATCTAAGGGACCACATTGAAGTTGCGAAACCGGGTTATTCAGCCATGTTTGCGGATAGGCGGACTATGTATAATGAAGGTCAGTCCGTGTTTTATTACACCTGGACGCCGAACTATACGATACTGGATCTTGTTCCCGGTGAGGATGTAGTATGGATTAATACCCCTTTTATTCATCCGACTAACGAAGGGCAAAAGAGCGTCATTGCGGAAGCGGGCGTTGGAGCAATGGTAATTCATAACTTGAAGGGTGCCGTTACAGAGTATATCCACACAGGATGGCCCCCGGGTGATATTAGGTTTGCGGCAAATGATGAATTCCTGAAAAACAATCCAGCTGCGAAAAGACTTATGGAACTAGTAGAGATACCTTTAATGGACGTTAACGAAATGACCAGAAAAATTAGTGAAGGTATGGATACGAGAGAGGATATTATCGGTATGGCAGAAGACTGGGTAGAGGAGAACAACATGATGGTTCAGGAATGGCTTGAGGAGGCCAGGGCTGCCGCTGAATAACTGAATAGATAAATTTTTTCCTTAGTTTTGACTTAAGAAGTGGAATGAGAAGGGGCAGAAATGCCCCTTCTTTTTATTTTGCGAG
Source organism: uncultured Thermotogae bacterium (assembly GCA_964649445.1). Lineage (GTDB taxonomy): Bacteria > Bipolaricaulota > Bipolaricaulia > M55B111 > M55B111 > JAGXLP01. The sequence continues at coordinate 30,147 of CAZYPS010000016.1, forward strand.
CAAAGAGGTTTGTTACAAACAACTCCAGGTTTTCTTTAGAATGTGAAGGGTTGAAGAACGTGTTTGGAAGAGGTTCGAGAAACCGCTTCAAAAATTGATTCCAATTAGTACTTTGAATAATAACCTGGTTAATAGGAGGTCCATCTTTCATTAACTGCACATGTTGGCACTATCCGACTTTACTTCTCCGAGCTCAAATACCTCATTGAACTTGGGGCAGGAGGAACACGGTCGTCCCACAATCTGAATTACCTCGAGGCTGGAGTCATAGACAGCTAAAAAGTACAAATATCCTTTCCTAACTTCTTTTGGTTTAAAGATCCCTCCCCGGAAAGATTCCTCGTTGCTGATTCCAGCGGATTTGTATTGCCGGTCATCGACATCTATTAGCAAGATATTTGTTTTGTACAAATTCATTTCCTGCTGTACGTTCGTATTTTGGGCAATTAAATTAACAAGCAGAAAACTGCCTCCTGGCACTGATTTATAGACAGTTCCGAATCCGTCTTCGTCTTTGTCTACGGAGTGTATATCATCAATTTTGATTTGGAAAGGTCCAACTGAACCCCTGATTATGGGTTTAAGTCTTCTTCATCTGTTTCTTCAGTTTCTTCTCCATTTTACATTTCTTTCTTTGAACTCAACTCGACTATTTTTGATCTCATTACCCAGCCGGTGATTTGAACTTTTACCCATTTTCCTTTTGTTATGAGCTTTTTAACTTTCATTGGCGAATCCAATGAGAAAATCACACTTCCGTCTTTTTCAAGGCGTACTTCAGCTCCTTTTTTAGTTCTATTTTCTCCTGGTTCTCCTTTGGAAGGGTTATGAAAGAGATAGCTGATATTAG
>CAZYPS010000017.1:0-30378 GCA_964649445.1 uncultured Thermotogae bacterium
GGGAAGAAATTACCGGGACCCCCACGGATGCAATAGCCGTGGCTAAACCGGGGAAGCACGACGTAGATGGCGTTGATTACTCGGGGACCGCTACTGATCTGGGGAAGTCCGTTTACGATCTAGTAAAAAAAGGTGTTAAAGAGGCACTTGAATCCAATAACGGATATCTTCCCGGCCGAACAATTTTGGCCCGTCTTAGCGAGCGAGGAATAACCAGGGACGAAATTGCGGAATCTGCCTTCCAGCTAATGGCGGGTGAAGCAGAAACCGAAAGCGGATTAAGGGAAGAGTTCTTCGAAACCCTGGAAGCTTACGCGCGGGACCCTAACATACATTTGCTCATCTCTACGGGGTTTTACCTCGAAAAAGAGAAGAAAAAATTGAACCTGGCTGGAGATCCAGGCCGACTTGTTACAGACGAGTTGATTGGAATTGATATTGCCGAATACATAGGAGGAAAAAACGCGCTATTCAATTTCGTCCGGTACGATAGGAAAAAGCCAGGTATTCTGGGAAATCTTCCCCCTTTCCTTGATGACGCAGTTGGTGGGTTGATAGCGGGAACGATGACAAAGCTGTTCGAGGACAGGACCGGGGAATTCAGTTAATCCAGGTAAGCCTATTCAGTTATCGTTTCTTCTATTTCCGAGAGTTCCTCGGCAACTTTACCCCTTTCAGCCTCTTCCTCGATAACCGTTCTCTTCCAGCTCCCCTGTCTGAACCAACTGTAAGCGATAAATAACCCAGCTACGTTCGAGGTAATAAATGCCCACCATATTCCTATCCGACCCATATTACCGGAGAGTATTAAGGCCAAAGGATATCGTATTCCCCCTAAAGTCAGTACAGCTATAGTGGCAGCCACCATTGTCCTGCCTGCTCCCCGGAATCCTCCAGAAAAGACTCTGGCTGAACTCGCAAATCCAAAAGTCAACGCAATATACTTTAAAAATTCGGACCCAACCTTAATTACCTCTTCGTCAGTAGTAAAGATGGATACAATTAGGGAGGAGGAAAAGAAAACTCCCAGCCCAAGTAGAGTCATTATACTCAGTAACCCCAGGGCAGCAATGTAGTTTACTCGCTCGGCTCGGTCAAACCTTCGGGCTCCTATGTTTTGGCCGGTCATAGTTTCTACGCTTCGGGAGACAGCTATGGCAGGAAGAAAAACTGTCGAGAAAACCCTTATACCGATCCCGTATCCGGCGACAACGCTTGTTGCGAATCCCCCGACAACGGATAATAAAGCATTGATTGAAACAGCTCTTCCCGTTCCTTCTATTGAAGCCGGGACCCCTATACCGAAAATCTTCTTAAATAACTCGTAATCGGGCTTCATATCGGAAAGGTGAATTTGCAGCCCCTTCCTGCCCGTGAATAATATCCATAATCCTATGATGACCCCTAACCCCCGGCAGAATACGGTAGCTATTGCAGCCCCCTGGATACCCATTTTAGGAAACCAGGACCAGCCGAATATCAAAAACGGATCAATAAGGATATTTAGCACAACCGAAAACAGCATTACTAACATTGGGGTAAGTGTTTCACCGAACCCCCTCATAAGGGCTATAAATACTGAAAACCCAAATAGGGCAAATAGACCCAGCGTTACAATTCGAAGATAGCCCGTGGCCAGAGGTATAACTTCTGGAGAAGCTCCAAGTAGGCGCAAAACCGGCTTAACGAGAAAAAATCCCCCCACGCCTATAGAAATAGCAACAATAAAACTAAATACAATCGTCTGAGAAGCGGCGTACTCTACCTCCTCTCTTTCACCTGCTCCTTCGTACTGAGCAACGAGAACGCTACCAGCAATGGCAACTCCCATGCCGAGTGCTATAAACAAAAATACTAAAGGGTAGGAAAATGTTATCGCTGCGAGAGCTTCCTTGCTCAATCTTCCCACCCAGAATGTATCGGCAAGACTGTATGCCGTTCTGAGCAGGTTCGTTATTATTACGGGCAGCGAGAGATAAAAAAGAGGCTTGATCAAGCTACCCGAAGTGAGGTTGATGTCTTCTTTGCTTCTGAATATTTTGTTAATTTTGAACAGCCCAAGTCAAAAAGATTAAAATGTTTCTAAATTATCAATTAGTCAGGTCAAATAATCAAAGGTGGAGCGCAGCGTTCGAGCCATACCCAAGGTTATAACTATAATGCCCGGATCTGACAGAAAAGGAGTTGCATAAGGATTATTCTCGTGGGGCAAATTAAGTTTATTTTAGCTCGACCTTTACCCACCTGACGTGGCAAGTTAAGATTGATTAGGTGATAGTCTTGGAAGTAACGGACTTTTTAAACCGGATTTCCGAATTAAAAGGGCGCGTTGCTATAACTGCGTTCGGAAACCCCGATCCGGACGCAATTGCGTCTGCTTTTGCGCTGGGCAGGATTTACGATCATTACGACGTAGATTTTGACTTTTTATTCGAGAGCGAAATTAACAGGCCCGAAAATCAATTACTTGTAAACTATCTTGAAGTCGATATCAAAAATTTAAGCCAGCGCGGTTATGAAGATTACGAGCACGTTTCGCTCATTGACTGCAACCCGGAACGTGTTTACGAAGAAGACAGAAAGAGCCTCAGGTCAGGACTGAATCGAAAACTATTTTCCGTTCAGGACCATCATAGTATAGGCGAAGAGGAGTTGAAAGAACTCAAGGGCGGAGACGCTTTTATCGACATAAGACCCGAACTGGGATCCTGTTCGACCATTCTATCCGAATGCATCGTTTCATCAGACCTTGAGTTTGATTCCCCTACCGCCACCGCACTGTTTTACGGCCTGCATTCCGACACCAACAGCTTACTGAGGGGCTTTACCACTTACGATATCGAGCAATTAACTAACTACGTTGAACGGATAGATATGGAGTCTCTCAAAAATATAGTAGGCGCTGTGATGACCTCGGAGACGTTCGAAGTGATTCATCGTGTTACCGACCAAAATTATTACGAATCACGGGGGACATACAAATTCGCCAATGCTGGTACGCTTACAAGCAAAACCAGCTCCGCCATTCCCCAGGTTGCTGATTTTCTATTGAAAGAAGAGGGCGTCGAAGGTGTTGTCGTGGCTGGAATTGACCTTGACAGCAATGTGGTGCTCGGGTCGGTTAGATATTCCGGATCCCGATTTACCGCAGAGGAAATTGCAGCAAAAATTGCCAAGGGGGTCGGTAGTGGAGGAGGGCACGTCGAAATGGGAGGTTTTCAAATTCAGCCCGGCGTTTTAGAGGACACACTTGACCGAGAATTAACCCAAAATGCTTTAATCGGGAGTATCAAAGAAAGGTACTTTAATGTAGTTGGGAAATCTAATTCCGGTTGATTCGGGGGTTAGACAACCTGACATTAAGCCCGAGAAGTACTGTTGGGTGGATTAATAGAGTTATCAACTGTAATTTTTTCCGAATATCCTTCTGGTTGAAGTTTTCAGAACCAGACTTAAAATTGTCAGAAATGAGTTCAACCAATTACGAGGTGTATATTGAGTGGAAAACGTACAGAAAAACAAAACTTTACTAACGGAAGAAGGTTACGAACGACTTTCCGAGAAGGTTGAAGAGATTCAGGGAAAGGTCCAGCAAAACCGTGAGGATATGAGCAGAACGGCCGACAACGGGGATTTAAGTGAAAATGCCGGGTACATGGCCGCAAAGGAGTCCTACGAAAGCCATCTCAATAGCTTGAACGAGCTAAGGGACGTACTTGCCGAAGCAAAGGTAATTGGGGAAGATGATATCGAAGCCGACCAGGTTGGATTTGGTAACTCAGTTACCGTGAAAGATCTGGACAAGGATAAAAAGTATACATATAAGATAGTAGGTAAACACGAAGCAAGAATGGAACACGGAGAGATATCCGTCGAATCACCCGTAGCTCAGGGATTACTAAAGAAGGAGCAGGGTGATGTAACTGAGATCGATACTCCCGGCGGTAAAACCAAGTACGAGATCGTCGATATAAGCAAATAAAGTTCAGTCTATTAGACATTCTACTAATAGAGTATCACCAAACGATGGTCTGCTCGTTTTGGAGGTAAATTAAGGAAATGTTTTGAGTAAAAGACAGGGGGATTATGGCGGGTATTGTATTTTTCGGATCCGAGGAGCTTGGAAAGCTGAAGGAATTTTATTGTGACAAAATTGAGGCTAATCTCTGGAGAGACCAGGGTAAATGCCTAATTTTCGATAAAAACGGGTTTAAGTTTGCATTTTGCAAAAACGAACAAGCGGAAACCTGCGGTGTAATAACTTTTTTATACGAAACGAGAAAAAAGATAGATGAGATCCACAATCAATTGAAAGACATCGCAATTTCCAAACCTGTTTCTAGAAGGCCGGAGTTCGACATTTATCAATTTTACGGGGAGGATCCCGAAGGGAGAACGCTGGAATTCCAGTGTTTTCTGGATTAGAAGGTATATTTAACTTTTCCTTCATAATGTTATTTCTATCTCTCAACTCAACCCGTATCCATTCTACAAAAACTCGATTAGCCCTTCTATTCTTCATTATATAGGCACTTACCGAAGGTACTGTTATTTAACTTTGCTGGTTTAGCTGATAAAATAGTGCAGTCAGGGACCCAATAGACGGAGTCTCAGTTTTAATTGGGGGGAGTTTCAATTAGCGAACCGGTAAAAATACTCTGTACGGGCGATCTTCATCTCGGACGCCATCCTGCGAAAATTCCGGACTCTCTGGATGACAGTAATTTCTCCCCTGGTCGGTTATGGTTGGCGATCGTGGAGGAGTCGATTAACCTAAACGTGGATATAGTCGTGATTACCGGGGACATAATTGATCGTAGGAACCGTTATTTCGAAGCTTTCGGAGATTTCGAAGCCGGGTTAAATAAACTTACGAGAGCTGATATACCCGTAAACGTAATTGCGGGGAATCACGATTTCGACGTTTTGCCGGAACTGGTTGCCAATTTATCGGATTACGATATAAACCAGCTCGGCAGCAACGGCGAGTGGGATGCAGCTAAAGTTGAGGCAGACGATAAAATCCCCCTTCGACTGGTAGGATGGTCTTTCCCCCACCGGCATGTCGATTACAACCCTCTGGAGAAATTGGACTTAGAGTTTAGTGACGATCTTCCGATTATAGGTGTCCTACACGGAGAACTCGGAAGACCCGACAGCCACTACGCCCCTGTTTCGGAATCTGAACTTGAGAGAACAGGGTATGACGGGTGGCTCCTGGGCCACATTCATAATCCGAGCCTTAGGGACGATTTAGCCCCTTTCGTGCTGATTCCCGGAACTCCTCAGCCCCTTGACCCTACAGAACCGGGATTACATGGGCCGTGGATACTAACGGTAGACGAAGGAGGAATATCTCAAATAGACCATTCTCCACTCGCAAATCTTCGCTACGAGAGTATTTCCATAGATGCCGGAGAAATAGAAAAGCTGGAAGAAGTTCCCGCTAGATTTTACTCAAAGACAGAAGAGATTATTGAAGGTTCTTCTCACCAGGGAATAAAACTTCTCGTTACAACCTTAAAACTGACGGGACGCACGGCCATTTACGGTGAACTGGAAGAGATAAGCGAACAACTCGGTCAAGATCTTCACCGAGAGTCAGGTAACACAGAGATAACTGTAGAGTCAGTTATCAATAGGACACGCCCCTCAATAGACCTTGAAAAAATTTCTCAGGGGGATAACCCCCCAGCGGTTATTGCAGAGCTTTTGCTAAAGCTCAAAAAAGGGAACAAAGAAGATCTGCCTGAGGAACTACTTGATAGAACCAAGGACGCGTTAACCGAGGCCTATTACGCAAATGCTTACAGCCTTCTCAGAACGCATGGAGACTTAACCCCTCCGGGAAAAGGGGTCTCTATTGAAGTCCTAAAACATCAGGCCTGGAAGATTCTTGATCGTCTGCTTTCTCAACCTAAAACATGAGCAAAAAACTTTTTTTCAGACGTCTCGAGATCCACCGCTTTCCTGGTTTCCGCCCCGCGGAGGGGTTTTCGCTAGATGGTTTTATACCCGAGGTTAACGTTATCTACGGTCCAAATGGCTCCGGAAAAACGACCATCGCCAGGGTCCTGCTGAGTTTACTCTGGCCAAGTAGCTCTCCCGAGGTTTGCCACGTAAACGGAAACTTTGAACTAGAGGATGAAACGTGGTTCGTCGAGAACGAAAACGGTAGCTGTACCTACTCCAGAAACGGGACCGAGATAGAAGGGTTCTCCTTTGATCTTCCAGCATCCGACCAAAGTGACCGTTATTATCTCGCCCTCCACAATTTACTCCAGAAAAACATAAGGGATATCGATTTTGCCAGGGTAATAGCACGAGAGACTGCCGGCGGTTACGATTTTTCCGCTGTCGAGGACGAACTCAGCTTTCGGTCCAGACCATCCAATGCAGGCCGCCCGACCGACAAAAGGGCGGATCGAATACTAAAAGAAATAGAAGAACTTAGAAAAGATATTAACGATCTTCACGAAGAGGAGCGTACTCTGGACCGTTTGAAGGAAGAGTTGAAAGAAGCAAAAATAGCAGAGCGAAAAGCAGACTTTTATGACGACCTGCTGGAATACCGTAAGCGGAAAGAAGAGTTAAAAAAATTAAAGAGACAACTTGAAACTTTTCCCGATCCCGTGGCGAAAATGGCGGGAAACGAGAAAAAGCGCCTCGAAAAAATAGAAGAGAAAATTGCCAGAATTAAAACTAAAAAGGAAACGAGCCAGGAGAAAATTGAAAAATCAAGTTCTATTCTTGCCCATGTAAACCTGCCGGAAGAGGGCGTCCCCACAGGTCTAATAAAAAAACTTGAAGAGAAGACTGATAGATTAGAAGATAGGGAGAAGGTTTTAGAAGAGATTGAACTCGAGATAGTTGACCGCGTACGAGTCAAAGAAGATGTCCATGCCGGACTTTCCGACGAATTTTCTACCGCTGAATTAAAGGAGCTGGATATTGTCGGTATCCAGGATTTAGCTGAATTTTCCCGCGAAGCCGAAGACGTAAGGACGACCCTAAAAGTTTATCACAAGTTAAGGAAGTGGCTTCGTGTGGATAAGGAGCCAGAATTAAATCTCCAGGAACTTCGCGAAGGTAAAAGATACCTGGAAGAGTGGTTGCGAACGACTTCCCTTTATACATCCGGAACCAGTATCAGGTTAATCAATCGGACACTGGGAACTCTGAGCCTGGTAGGTGCAGCTGTGTTTGGTCTTTTGATCCATCCCCTGTTTTTCGTTCTCCTGATCCCGGCGAGTGGTTTTGCCTGGCTGGATCGACGTTACTGGGATAATAGAGAGTCGCGGGAAACCAACAAAAGACGATACCTCGAACTGGAAATAGAAAATCCTGAAAAATGGAACGATGGTTCCGTAAGAAAACTACACCGAAAGCTTTCCCGGCTGGAGGCAAGTTATCTCCTGGACAGAAAAAAAGAAGACTTTCTCTCAGCAAAAGAGGAAGAATTATCCCAACTTGAAGAAAGGAAAGCAGAACTAAAAGCGAGAAAAGAAGAACTTGTAGACCAATACGGTGTAGCCCCGGAAATTGACGAAGGGAAGCTTCACTGGCTGGTCGAACGGCTAACCGATTGGAAGAGCGCCGACGAAGATCTCGAGGGCTTAACTGGTAAGAAGGAAGCTATTGAAAAGTCTATTTCCGAACTACGGAGGGAGCTGTCCGAGAAGCTTGACAGCTTCGGTTATGAAAACCTCAAGGACTCAACTGACTTTCGCGATGCCTTACGGGACTTGAAGCGAAGGAAGGAACGCTTTTCCCGCGCGAAAGACAAATTAACCGATGCTAAAACCAGAAAAGAGGAAGCAAATGACCAGCTGGAGGAATTAAAAACTGAGAAGAAGCACCTTTTCGAGGATCTGGGTCTCGAAGTCGGTAACCGAGGAGATTTATACAGGTATTCAGAACGAAAGGAGGATTATAATAAGATCCAGTCCGAGGTCCGACAAAAGGAGGCAGTTTGTAAATCCAAATTCAAAGAACTCAAAGAAAAGAGGGACTTCAATGAGGAATTATTGAACAAGCAGGTTCCAGAATTAAAAAACGAGCAGAGAAACCTGAATAAAAAGGCCGAAAAGGTAGAAAACATTTTTGAGAAGATAAACCGTATCGAAGAACGGGTTCGCGGGAGAAAAAGCAAAAACGAACTTGAAATGGCACAAGCTCGGCTGGACCGGGCGCTCAACCAGCTCGAAGACCAGCTATACTCCGATTACGAGTCAATGGCTGGAAATGTTCTGTTAAACTATCTTCGAGAAGAGACGTTCAACCGGAGCCGACCCCAGGTCTTTGACCGGGGCGGAGAAATATTTACCAGAGTTACCAAGGGGGAATACAGGCTAGTACTTGCCGAGACCGATCCACCCACCTTTAGAGCCGTCGATACAGAATCCGGAGAGACAAAGTCGCTTAACGAACTATCCAGTGGTACCCGGCTCCAGCTACTTGCCTCAGTTCGCATGGCTTTTGTCGAACAACAGGAAAAAAACGTGCAGTTACCGCTACTTCTGGACGAGGTTCTTGCTAATTCGGACGATGTAAAGGCCTCGGAAGCCCTGGACGTAGCTCTGGAATTTTCCCGCTCCGGCCGACAGGTTTTTTACTTCACCGCCCAGGGAGATGAAGTAGCGCGGTGGAGGGAGAATCTTGAAGAATCAGGTGATGTCTCCGGAAATTTCGTGGATTTATCGAAGGCTAGAGGTTTAGCCAAGACTATTGAAATACCTGAAACCACCAGTATCGACTCCGATAACGAACCACCCGACCCTGAAGATATGAACCATCACGAGTACGGAAAGGTTCTAGGGGTCCAAAAGTTTGTTCCCGATAAGGGAGCAGGATCTACTCATCTCTGGTTTTTAATAGAGGATGTCGAATTACTTTACCGTTTTTTAAAGCTTGAAATAACCACATGGGGGCGATTAAAAGCGCTGGTCGAAGAAAACGCAAAACTGCTGGATGAGTTCGACGAATCGGAGCTCAGAAGAGTAAAAGAACTTGGGCTCGTAGTTGAGCGCTACGTAGAGCTATGGCAGATCGGAAGAAATAGCCGAATTGATCGGGCCGTTCTGGAGGAGTCAGGAGCGGTCACGGAGAATTTTATGGACGAAGTTGTCGAATTGGTCCGGGACAGCAATGGTAAACCTGAAGAGGTAATTAACCGGCTTGATTCCGGTGTCGTACCCGGGTTTAGATCGGACAAGAAAAACGAACTAGAAGACTTTCTGGAAAAGAACGACTATATCAAAAACGAAGACAAACTGAACCGAGAGGAAATTAAAACTCGACTGCTTTCTACGTTTAACCCTCAAGATCCAGAAAATCCAGGAAAAACTATAACACGGCTTCTTGTAAGGCTAACAGAATTCTGATTCTGGGCTTAATTTTTTTAGGGCTGCAGGTTAGGTTAATTCATCCTTCCAAAACATCCTTAAAGATGTTGAAGTTACTTTTTGGGGAGGGTTCGTCCAAAACCGCAAAAATTACTTTCTCGAACTCCCTTTTGAAAGCATCTTCGTCCTCGAGATACTTTTTGAACAATTTTGAGACCATTCTCGGATCGTTGTCGAATACTCCACAACCCCAGGCTCCCAGAACGAGATTTCTGTGGCCATTTCTCGCAGCGACCTTAAGTACTTTTCTAATCCTATCATCCATAGTTGGTTTTACTTCCGAAAGCCTGCCAGGTTCATTCTCTTCAACTATCCTTCGATTAACAGCCGGAGCCGTCAATATAGTGACAAGGAACGGTGAAGTTAAAAACTTTTCGTCTTCATCCCGGATGACCGGTACACGAGGCGAGTATATCATGTTGTCCGTATAGAGGCCTGTATCGGACTGTCTGTTCTTTTGATAATATTCCGTTACCTCGGAAATACAGGCATACAATCCAGTAGCCCGAGCTAGGCTTTCCTCCTGAGACTCACTACCACTTAAAAATCCTCCTCCGGGGTTTCGGGCGGAAGCAAAATTTAACACGAACGGGACAGCCGATTCGGAATCCGACAGTTTCCTTGCAGCCTGGAGCGTTGTCTCATTATTTACTTCTACGGAGATGGGACCGGGACTTTTTCCCTCGAGCCGTATAGTTTCGAAATCACAAGGACGATAAAGCTCCGTATTTTCTACAGCATACTTCAACTTGGATTCTATATTTACTCTATTTCCCGTTTTCGTCTCGTAGTACCCCTGTTCGAGTGCCTCAACGGTCTCATTAGCAATAGCTGCCCTCTGATTCCTATTAGTCATGGCCAAATAACCTCAGTGGACCCAATGTCATATGTAAACGGATATTGCCATTAACCCATGAATCGTAGCGGCGAGAATTGTGAGATAGCCCAGCCTGCTGTGGTACTTCAGAGGAAACCGGGTAATTCGTTTTCTATTTAAAACCATTACCACTGCAGTCAGGATCAATAAAAAATAGGTAAGAATTCCGATGTAAGCTATGATCGGCAGCCCGAGAAAATACGTATATGCGATGTTTTGAATTATTTCCATTTCTATATTAGATTAGTATAATTAACTGAAATAGTCAATCTTTGACTATAGGAGGTATAGCATGTTAAACAAAACTTTACACAAAACCAACTGTCGGCAGTTTGTACAAGTTTCCTTAGTTCTAACCCTATCCCTTTTGGTGCTTTCTGTTTCCGCGTTATCTCATCCTCCTTCCAGCATGGAGCTCGATTACGCGGGAGAAGAAGGTGTTCTAACTATTCAAATATCACATAGAGTCGGTAACCCCTCCAATCACTACGTGGAAAAAATAACAGTGTACAAAAATGGGAGTATTGTTCTCGAAGAAAGCTACAGCGAACAGGACAACAGCGGTGGTGGTGAATACGAATTCGAGCTTGATGCCCAAAACGGTGACACCTTTGAGGTAAGAGCCGATTGTAATCAATTCGGGAATATTTCTCAGTCCACTGAAGTAGAAGGAGTTCCAGTCAGCGAACCCGTTCTCCTACGGGCTGAGCTGACCACGGAGTCAATAACTCAAGGAGTAGAGGAAATGACACCGGCTTCGGCGTCGGGATTGGCTATAGCTTTGCTGGATCAAACCGATAACGAATTAAAATTCTCAGTAACCTATAAAGGGTTGAGTGATAGACCGACGATTGCTCACTTCCATAGAGCTCAAAAAGGTGAAGAAGGGCCACCGGTTAGAACAATATTTGGCCAACCTGAAATCGAACAGGCTCCCGGTGCCGCCCCGGAAGGTGTGAATGGCTTCGTTAATGGGGTCTGGACCCAGGAAGGCGAGCAACAACTTACCGATGAGCTAGTTGAAGCGATATTATCAGGTGAGATATACGTAAATATTCACACCGAACTAAACCCTGCAGGTGAAATTAGGGGGCAGTTGGTAAAGGTAGAATAAGAATATATTTCTTCGATCCTGCTCGATTTAAATCTGGGTAGAAGCTAGAAGATAAAAGTAAATGGGGAGGGCAGCAGAAACCGCCCTCCCCATTCTAAGTTTTAGGATTAATTATTTGTTCTGTATGAATTTCGACACGTAAGGACTTACTCCGGGCTTACCCCTTCGGAAGTGACCGGATGGTTCCCCTGTAAGAAGTTCCTCGAACCAGGCTTCGTGTTCGGTCTCCTCGTGAAGTATCGCCGAAGAAAGTTCGTAAGTACGAGGGTCCTTTCCCTGAGTATAATTGCAGATATCCGTGTAGACCCCCACAGCGCATCGTTCAGCGTCGAGGAGAACTTCAAGAAGGTTTTCAGTAGTAGGATTATCGGGCAATTTTGCGTCCATACAGGCTGCCCTATCAGAAAACTCCCTGATATCATTTGGCAAGCTTCCTCCGAGTTCGTATATCCTCGGAACTAAAGCTTCGAAGTGGTTCCGGTCTTCGAGCCGAGCGTCTTCCACTATCTCCTTAATTGATTCTCCTTCAAGTCCTACAGTGTGTGTTCGAAGGTTCGTATAGTAATAATAGGTCGTGAACTCCGCCGAAGCGGCGTCAATCAATTTCTCAAGTAATTCGTCTACATCTATACCGGCTTTTTCGATCAATTCGACATTTCTCCTAGCCATATTTGTCTCCCTCCTTTTAATTTTCTGTTAAATCGTCGTATTAATATCATATAATAATGAATATTAATTGCAAGTTTTTACGTCCTAAAGTTTATTATTCTACCACGAATAATAACTCAACCGTCAAGCACTAACTTTAAAATTTCACTCATTCACCCGTCTAATCCAAATATGGCCTTATGAAATGTAACTGATAACTTTAACTGGAAAACTGCCTTTTAATTTTCGCCATAATATACTAAAACGTAATAACTGGACCCGAATTCTTGGGATTCCATAAATCAACGGCTTAGTTCGGCTCTCTGTAAAGAGGCAAAAATGACTCAGAAAAAGTTAAATTTTGGGGATAAAGTTAGAAAAAACCGGGAAGAAAAGGATATTGGTTTACGCGAGCTATCCCGACGAATCGGAATTGATTACTCGCATCTCAGCAGAATCGAACGAGGGGAGAGACCCCCTCCTGACCTGGATATTGTTGTCAGAATCGCAAAGGAGCTGAAGCTAGACCGATACGATCTCCTGAAGTCGGCGGGCGTGCCGGAAGAAATCATATCAAATAATCTTAGCCAGGGGAAGAGAAGCTGGATACCGGGCAAGGTGGTTGGAGAGGAGGGCAACCTAACTAAAATCGACGCTGGCGACTGGACGCTCCATATAGTTGAAAAACCCGACTCCGACGAAGTACTTATAGGTTTACGACCCGAGGACGTGACACTGTATCTATCAGACGAAGGATTATCATCGAGCAGTGCCCGGAACAGGATCAAAGGCGCCGTTTCGGACGTCGAAGATTACCAAAATTATAAAATAGTAACTGTGAATTGCGGCACATTTAATCTCGACGTCGCCATCACGGATACTTCCTTAGAAAAAATGAATCTTTCCCCGGGAAAAGAGGTTTTTGCCACCTTCAAAGCTACTGCTCCGATAATTAGGACTTCAACCTGAAGTTCTATTTTTACCAAACCTGCCCTGAATTATTAAGCTTTTACCGTGTCAACAGATCTTACGAACTTCTCTATCCTCCGCTAGTGTTGACATTTGTCACTGCTATTTGTACTATTGTGGCTAATACGCAACACTTCTTGAATCTACTTGTTTTAAAAAGGTGCGATATAAATGACCTTAACTCAAAATCCGAAAAGTTGTCTGGTTTCTTTGTTAGCTGTCGTATTTACACTTGCCTTTCTCTCGGGGGTTACCGGAGATACTGTCTCGGCACAAGAACAAGTACAGGAAGAACTAGTGCTTGCTACGACCACGAGTACTTACGATTCCGGCCTTCTGAGTAAACTAAATCTCGTATTCGAAGAAAGGTTCGACGTGAAAATTAAAACAATCGCAGTGGGAACTGGAGCAGCCATGAGACACGCCGAAAACGGAGACGCGGACGTAATAATGGTTCATTCACGCCGGGCCGAGGACGAATTCATGCAGAAAGGATGGGGAGTGAATCGTCGGGATGTAATGTACAACGATTTCGTAATTGTCGGCCCCGGGGATGACCCGGCTGGAATATTCGATACGAGCAGGGCTATAACAGCGTTTCAGAAGATTGCGAATTCCGATGCCAATTTTATATCACGAGGAGACAATTCCGGAACCAACAAAAAAGAACTTTCAATCTGGAAGGAAGCGGGGATAGACCCTGGAGGGAAATGGTACCTCCAGATAGGTAAAGGTATGGGGGATACTCTCATTCAGGCGGATAGAATGGGAGCTTACACGCTGAGCGACAGGGGTACGTATCTGTGGATGAAGGACAACATCAACCTGAAAGTTTTCGTGCAGGGTCCGGTAAAAGGTGGAGATCAAGTTCTAATGAATCCCTATGGAGTAATCGCGGTAAACCCGGCAAAATACCCGTCGGTAAATTATTCAATGGCAATGGCTTATATAGGGTTCGTCACCTCTCCTCGAGGCCAGGAAATAATTGGAGACTACGAGGTTAGGGGCGAGCAGTTGTTCTTTCCGAATGCCCTGAGCGAAGAACCGGATTTTGCCCAGTACGTCCCTGAGGGTTTCACAAAGTAGAAGAAGATTTTACTAATCCTACGGAGTAAACAAAATGGAATCCTTGACTTTCTTTCTTCAGGCCAGCAAATCCGCAATTGACCTGATTGTTGGTCTTGACCCTTATCTCTACAGCATCATTGGTGTCTCGCTGACCGTTTCCTTCTGGGCTCTGGTAATTAGCGGAACTTTCTCCGGACTGGTGGCTTTTATCATTTCGTTTTTCCGGTTTCCCGGTCGTGACGGATTAAGCGTTTTGGTCTACACCGGAATGGGACTTCCGTCGGTCATAGTCGGATTATTCGTACTGATCCTACTAAGCCAGGACGGACCGCTTGGCGGGTTTGGGCTGCTCTGGACCCCGACGGCGATGGTAATCTCGCAATCCGTTTTAATAACGCCCCTTATCACCGGGGTAATGCTTTCCAGCCTTAACTCCGTCGAGGATACTCTGGTAGACGCGGCGAAATCACTTGGAGCGAACTGGTGGCAGCAGATCTGGACGATAATATACGAAGCAAGATTCGGGTTCATTACTGCCCTGATTGCGGGGTTCGGCAGGGCAATATCCGAGGTCGGTTCTGTTTTACTGGTAGGAGGAAACATCGTCTGGTCTAACGAGATTTCCTACACAAGGACTCTGACGACAGCCATAGTTGTCGAGACGAGAAAAGGTAATTTCGATACCGCTCTTGCTCTTGGCCTGGTTTTGCTGACGATAGTCCTGACCATAAATCTCTTTGTTCACAGACTCCGTGGTGGGGGTTCACGGTATTAAAACTTAAAAGGATTTAGAGCTCAAAAGAGGTTCAATATGTCGATCGTTTTGCTTAAAGACGTCTATTTTTCCTACGCAGAAGGTTCTCCGGTTCTTGAAGGTGTAGGTCTTTCCCTTTCTCGGGGTAATATATCCGTACTGATGGGTCCCAGTGGATCCGGCAAGACGACACTACTTAAAGTAATAAACTTACTGGAAAATCCTTCGTCGGGAGACGCCATTCATCAATTCGAGGAGAGCTCTAACGAAGAAAATCCCGATCCGCTTTCCCTCAGGAGGAGAATGGGATTTGTATTTCAGGAACCTGCCTTGTTTGATTCGAGCGTGGGAGGAAATGTTGCGTATGGAATGATGACCAGAAATGGTTTCTTAAATCATTTCTGGGGAAAAACTCAAAAAATAATCCCGTTTCTCGGAAGCAACCACGACGAGGTCGAGGAAAAAGTTAGCAAAGCGTTGCGCCGGGTAGGTCTGGCAGAATTTCAGGACCGCTCGGTCAGATCCCTGTCCGCCGGGGAACACAGGAGGGTGTCCCTGGCAAGGTCTCTCGTTACCGAACCGGAATTACTTTTACTCGATGAACCAACTGGTAACCTCGACCCCCGAAACACCGCGGTAGTAGAAGATATAATAAGGGAAGTTCAGTCTCAAAATACCACCATTTTTCTTGCTTCCCACGACATGCATCAGGCAAAAAGAATCGGAGAAAGTGTCCACCTCCTACTTGATGGGGTTATAGTCGAGGGAGGGTCGTCTGAAGAAATGTTCAATTCACCTGAGGATCAGCGAACAGAAGACTTCATAAACGGCAAGCTAGTTTGCTAACCCGCCCCTCCCGACGGACTCGATGGATATTCCCCAGTTTATATACTAAAATTAACTTGTAATAGTTACCAGTTAGTTAGAGTTAGTTGTAAATTGAATAGTGGATGGAAAGTTCAGAATCTTCCTGCAAACGCTCGAATCCTCTCCTTCACTGTTCGAATCTCGGTCTTTAGCGAGGCATCACAGCACCAATCCTAAAAGGAGTTCCTATGGGAACAAAAGTCCTATCCGAGGAATTGTTTGATGAGGCCAGTGACTTCGTGCTTCATTCTGCAAGAGCACTTGAGAGAAATACTTATAATCAAGTTTTCGGCAACGGTAAGTCCGATAAGTCTCTTCTTGAACTAAAAAACTACCAGAACCCTGACGGCGGGTTTGGCCATGGTCTGGAACCGGATCTACGACTTCCATACTCCTCACCTATTACGACGACTTATGCTTTCAGGCATGTAAAAACACTTGGGAGCAACACGAAAGTTGCAAGAAATCTTATAAGATCGGGAATTAATTATTTTGAAGATACTTTTCAAAATGAAGAGGGCCGCTGGTTCTCGGTTCCGCCGAAAGTAAATGACTTTCCCCACGCGCCCTGGTGGCACTACGACGCGGACTCGGGTAAAACCACTGTGGATGAATTCTGGGGAAACCCAACAGCAGAAATACTTGCTTATGGATTAAAGTACGATGGTTTTTCTGATACAATTAATCTGGAAAATTTAATAAAGACCGCTATCCGAAAGTTAAACAGTCGAGAAGAATTTAACTCGGAACACGAAATTTATTGTTACTTAAAGCTTTATAAATCTCTACCCTCGAACGAGTCCAAGAAAATAAAAGACCAGTTGTCTAATGCCGTGAATCAACTGGTTTGTAGAGACCCTTCCAAATGGAGCGACCACGTCCCTCAACCGGTTAATTTTGTCACCGGTCCTGAATCTCCAACCTTCGGCATATCCGAATCTATTATTGAAAAAAATTTAGACTTCCTCATCGACAGAATAAACGAAGACGGGGTAATAGAACCGAGCTGGGAGTGGGGTCAGTTTGAGTCGGAATGGGAAAGAGCCAAACTTGAATGGACCGGAATTTTAACCCTCAAAACGTTGATCCTTCTCGATAAATTCGACAGAATTTCCTGTAACTAATAAATTAAAAAGTCGGTCTTATTATACTTCAGGGAATGTCTCCACCCTGGTCGTGCAGTGCAGTGAATAGAGAAAAACCTGGGGGTTATATGGGATGGAAATTGTTCATTTCTCCGATACTCATCTCGGTTTTAGAGAATTTCATCGCATCGATCCGGAAACAGGTATAAATCAACGGGAGCAGGATGTTTACGATGCTTTTTCCCGGGTTATTGATAGGGTCCTAAGGATAAATCCTGATCTAGCTGTACATGCTGGTGATATTTTTGACAGCGTTCGCCCAACCAACCGAGCTGTCAACCTTGCCACCGAAGAGTTCGCAAGGCTATCGGAGGCAGGAATTCCTACCGTACTCATAGCCGGAAACCACGATACACCAAAGATTGCTACTACAGGAACTATAATTCGGGCCCTGGACAGGCTTCCAAATGTCGAAGCAGTTACGTCCGACCCCGAGGGCGGTAATTCTGGTTATAGAAAGATAACTGTAGACAATACCCTCGTACATGCCGTATCAGACGCGCCAACGGAAGCCGAGCTTTCCAAAAGGATAAAGAAACTTGAACCCGACGATGATTACAACTGGAACGTGCTGGTCCTGCATGCCGGTATCAGGACACTCGAAGGACAAGTATTTTCGGGAGAATTCAACGAACATCACCTTGATAAAAAGCTCATCGATAATAGCGGTTTCGATTACATTGCTCTGGGACATTATCATAAGCGAGTGGAAATTGATCTCTCTTCAAAAACCAGGGCAATTTATAGTGGAGCTCCTGAGAGGTTTTCGTTTAACGAATCGGAATACGAGCCTGGATTTCTAACGGTCAACTTAGAAGAAACTGGAGTTAACTACTCCGAGGAATTAATCGAAACGAGGGATTTTATCAGGTTCGAACCGATAAATGGTGAAAAACTTACCGTTAAAGAAATTCAAGAGGAGATTGAGTCACAATTGCCAGGCAACCAAAAAGTTGAGGGGAGCCTGATTTCACTAAAGTTAACGGGCCTAGATGACAACACCTACTCCTTACTTGAAGAGAGGCTGATGAACGACCTACGAGATAAGGCATTCGAAACAAATTTTCAGGTTGTTGGTCCTGATAAATTTGAGAAAAATGATTCTTTACTGCGGTTTTCGGATTTAAGAACCGAGTTTTCCGACTTTATGAAGAACAGGGCTGAAATTCCAGACGATCTGGATTCCGATAGACTAATAGAATCAGGACAAAAGTATCTGGGTATCGCTCTCGGAGAGGAGGACGAAGGGTGAAAATAAGGCAACTTGAATTAAAAAATTTTCGCTGTTTTGACGAACAAGCCTTCGAATTTCCAGACGGTCTAATTGGTATACTCGGGCCAAATGGCTCGGGCAAGTCCACCATTCTGGAGGCACTTTCCTGGTCTCTCTACGGTAGTTCCGCTATCAGAACAAAACGGGCCGATCTCAGACTTGATTCAACCCCCGATTCCGCGACCTGCAGGGTAAATATGAAATTTGAGCTGGATGGAGAACCTTACGAACTGGAACGGAAAATGACCGGAAAAAGCCTTTCTCCCAGAGCCTACATAACCAACTCCGAGGAAAGGCTCGTGGAAAGCTTTCAGGGAGTTACGCAGTTCGTGGAGGAGGAATTGCTGCGCATGACTGAAAGTTCCTTTTTTCGAAGCGTCTTTTCCAAACAAAACGAAGTACGTGAACTTTCCTCGGGTGGTCCCGAGGAAAGGCGGCAGTTGTTCGCAAAACTTCTAGATATTGACAGAATAAAAGATGCCAGGCGGGAGGTTGATGGGACCGCGCGTGATAAACGGCAGCGAGCGGAGGCTCTGGAAGGCCAGCTTGGTAACCTGGAAAATCTAGAGGAAAGCCTACAGACCAAAGAATCCGAGGCAAAGGAACTAAACGAGGAGGTAACTTCCCTTGAGGAGGAACTTAAGGAGCTAAACAAAACGATAGATAACAAGGAAACTGAATTTCAAAAACTCGAGGAGAAAAAAGATGAACTAACAGATCTTGAAAAAAGTCAGGAAAACCTGCGAGCCAGGATCAAAAACCTTAAGGATAATATAAAAGATAGGGAAGCCGAGCTTGGGAACCTTCAAGAAAAACGGGATCAAGCCGAGGAGCTAGCTACTGTTGCTGACAGGTACGAGAAGTTAGAGAATCGGAAGGGCGAACTGGAAGAGAAGAAGGACAGGTATCGTGATAAAAAAGATATAGAATCCAAGCTTAGTTCCAGGGAGGAAGACCTGGAAGAAGAAAGAGAGAGTTTGGAAGATACGGAAGAAAGTTTGCAGGACTACGAGGGTGTCCGAGATGAGCTCAGGAAAAAGAAGGCTGAAAAGGACAAAAAAGACGAAAAGATCATCAATTTAAAAGCCAGAAAGGCCGAGATAGAGAGTTCGATCAAAAAACACCAGGCTGACCTTGAAGAACTGCAAGAAAAAAGGGGAAACGTGGAAAACCTCGGCACGGAAGGGAAGTGTCCGGTATGTAAAAGGCCTCTGGGTGACGACTATGACACGGTAATTAGCCACTACAAAGAAGAAATCGATAAGGTAAAAGAAGTCGTTGATAATCTTCAGGAAGAAAAATCCGAGATTTCCAATAGATTGAAAAAATCCAGGGTGAAAATGGAAGAGTTGAACGAACTCGTCGAGGATCTGGAAGAAAAAAATCACAAAAGAAGATCCCTAACCGAGCGCAGGGGTGACTTACGGGAGAGAATAAAGGACCTCGAAGCGATTTGCGAAGACTTAGAAGAGGAACTGGAAGAAATCGGGGAGGTTGATTTCGACGAAGAGGAGTACCAGAAGGTAAAACGAGAGCTCGAAAACTTAAAAGACGACTACGACAGTTACAAGAACCTGCGGGCGGAGATAAAGCGGATTCCCGATCTCAAGGAGATACTCGGCGAACTGGGTGAGAAACTTGAAAACGCCAAATCAGAACTCGGAGTAGTAAAAGACCAAATAGAGAACCTGGAGTTCGACGAAGAAGAATTTGAAGAACTCAAACAGGACCTCAAAAAGCTAAGAAAAGACAAGGACAGAGTTAAGGATAAATACACGAAAGAGAGCCAGAAACGTACTGAGCTAAAAACGGAAATTAACCACCTAAAAGAGGAGATAGACCGAGAAAAAGAGAAGAGGGAAAATCTTGACGGTTTGCGAAAGAAAAGAAACCTGCTGGAAAGGGTCTCGTCCTATTTCGACCAGTTCAGGCTCGATCTGCTTAACCGTATTCGCCCTGTACTCTCCAGACGAGCTTCCGATTTGCTCGAAAAAACTACGGACGGTCGTTACAACAAACTAACCATCGACGAAGACTATCTCGTCCGGGTTTTCGAGGAGGGAACTCCTTACCCACTGGATAGGTTTTCCGGTGGTGAGACCGATCTCGCAAATCTCTGTCTCCGGGTAGCGATTTCCGAATTCGTAGCCGGTCGTTCAGGGCGGCCGATCAACTTTATCGTTCTGGACGAAGTATTTGGTAGTCAGGACCAGCAACGCCGGCAAAATATTCTCAAAGCGCTGAGAAATCTGGACGATTTATTCTCTCAAATTTTTCTTATTACCCACTCAGAAGAAGTAAAAGACCGACTGGAGAACGTTTTCCTCCTTTCCCGGGAAAACCACGGCACTACCTCAGTGCAATCATTGGTTTAAAGGGAAGCACTTTAACCTTTCGCCTATGAAAGGCGATATCTGAGTCACTAGAAACCATTAAACGTTTTTTTAGCCCCTCTACCCCTTACCTGGCAACTGATCTAACCTTTTAATCTTGGACGTAAAGGAGATCCCGGCAGCCAGGTAAGGGGTAGAAGGGAAACTAATAATGCTACAAGAATAGAGTATATGAGTTAATTGCCTCACACTAAAGTACGGTGCCCGTAGATTTGCCTATCTTAGTAGTTTATTTGATCCTCTTCAAAATAAGTCCCAGCGACTAACACTCAAGTCGAAACTAATTTATCAATTTTAGTATAATAAATATGTCCTGTTACCTCCCTGTCAGGATATTCGCCAGAGACTCCATCCGTATAGAGCGAGATTTGCTTTCTATATTCGGATTCGTTTGCCCGGTCCTCGTCCGTCTTGTAATCTATTACCTGGACGCGGTCGTTCGTCACGTGAATTAGGTCAATCGATCCGTGATAGACGTATTTAGTGCCGTTCTCACACTTTGGTATCAGGACTTCCTGTTCGGGGAGCAGCTTACCCGAGAGGGATCTGATTAAATTTCGAACGTTCTCTTTATCCTCTTTCCCTCTTTCTCCCCGGGTTATCGTCACCTCTTCCCCTCTGGCAATTTTCTCCGCGAACGCGTGGATCATAGTACCGAACTCCGTACCTCTACCCCCGGACTGATCCTCTGGGGTAATGTTAATTACGCTATGAACGGCTCTTTTCTCAGGACGCCCCGACTTAGGACTCTCAACCCTGAGGTGCTCCCTGTGCTCTCGGGACTTTTCGGATCTCTGAAATTTTATTTCGTCCATCTCCGGTTCGAGTTCTTCCGGTTCCAGATCCAGGTCCTGGAAAAACCGACCCTCGGA
This sequence comes from uncultured Thermotogae bacterium, assembly GCA_964649445.1. Taxonomy (GTDB): domain Bacteria; phylum Bipolaricaulota; class Bipolaricaulia; order M55B111; family M55B111; genus JAGXLP01. The sequence goes on from CAZYPS010000017.1 coordinate 21,385, forward strand.
CCCCTTCTCTGCTGAAAGAAACAGGTAATTCTTCGCCCTGGTTAACGCTACGTAAAGCAATCGTCTTTCCTCGTCGTAATCGACCCCGGATACCCTTGAAGTTAGATACGTCCCGAGATCGTCGTAGAGGAAACCATCGGACTCGGAATATATCTTTCTCGCCCTTAAACCTATTACGTCGTCGTAGAAGATCCTTTTACCGTCCGAATTGGTGCTGGGAAACGTATGGCTATTCATATTCGCCAGGAATACGACAGGATATTCCAGCCCTTTAGCTGAATGAATTGTTTGGACCGTTGTAGCTTCTTCCTTTGGGCTATCGACCTCGTACGTTTCTCCTTCGCTTATATTTCTCTCTATGAACTGGACTACTGAAGCCAGGTTCATGTAGGAGGAACCGAAGGTGTTCTGCAGTACATCTATTATCGCGTCGGTAAAAGTATTGTCTAACCCGTAGCGGACAAAAACCTCTCTCGCTATTGTTCCGACGTCGTAAGCTTCCTCCAGCCGATCACGAAATTGCAGGGTATCGGGAGGGAAATCCTTTTCCTCCAGGGTGGTTTCTATTTCGGCAATATTGTAGCCTGCTTCGTCCAGGATTACGCTCCAGCCCCTTTTTGAATCTTCCCGTTCTAACACTCTCAGCCAGGCAAGAAGTATAACTCCGGGATCCGATTTGAATATCTCAGCCCCACCTTCGTAGGCTACCGGTATACCCAGTTCTCTCGCTTTTTTGTCCAGCTCCCGGGCAAACGCCCTATTTCGGGAGAATATAGCCACGTCCCTGTACTCCAGCGGTTTCCCGTTTAGCCTGTACCCGTCTTTCTCTACGACTTCGACGAGTTGAGACAGTACCGCTCGGATTTCCGATTCTGAGACGAAGCCGGATATCTCCGTTTCCTCTTTGTCTTCAGCTGCCTCCAGCGAAACTACCTCACGGTCCAACTTCACTTCTTCGTCTTTCTTGCCCTTCACTTTCAGGGCTCCTTCGGAGAAATCCAGTATATCCTGAGAGGACCTGTAGTTTCGTCGTAAAGATATAGCTTCTACCTCCCCAGGACTGTATGGTGTCCGTTGCTGGTCACGATTTATCTGGTTATGGTATTCCACCAGCCTATCTTCGAATTCCGTTATATTCTTTACTGAAGCATATTGAAAACCAAAGATACTCTGCTTCCAGTCGCCTACTGCCAGGATATTTCCTGTACCTGAAAGCAGTAAAGATAGTTTGAACTGGATTTCGTTCGTATCCTGGAACTCATCGATCATTACGTAATCAAACTGTGACGAATTCCGCAATCGGTCATTTTCCATCAGAAGAACGTAGGCAAACATGAGTTGGAATGAGAAGTTGAGGTAATTCCTCCCCAGAGCATATTCTATGTACTCAAAATAAAGATCATGAATAAATTCGAAAAGTTCTCTCCGGTCCCGGTGGAAAGATTCTATCATTACGTCCGGATCAACCTGCTTTCCATCTTTAACATCCTGTTTACGGGCAAGGCTTTCTGATTCGAATGTCCTATCCTTCATTCCCCTCAACCGCTTGAGTAATTTAGACTGTTTCTTTCCTCTTTTCCCTTGAAGGGGGGCATTAACCCGTTCGAGTTTCCGGAGATACTCGTCGTAGTTACCTTTCAGCAGGTTTTCCCCTTCCCTGTACCAGCCTGACTCCTTAGGAAATATCCCTTTTACCCCGAGAGACTTAATTAACTGGAGTAGATTCGAACTTTCATAAACTGTTCGGTAGAACTTACCGCACTCGGGATGAGCCTCCTGGAAAGACTCATAAAAGCTGGCAAACTCCTGGTTTTCCTGGACCTGGTTTGACAAAGTCCTCGTGTTAGCTGTTATAACATGGTCCAGCCCTAGAAAACCCGGCGCACCAAATCCTTCGCTTAGCAGTAACCGCTGGCAAAATCCGTGAAACGTGGATATTGGGGCATCTCTTAACTCGGAGAGATCGTAATTACTGTTGTTAATTATCTCCTCCCTCATGTTCTCCGCCGCGTTTTCCGTAAACGTAGCTAGGAATATTTCCTCCGGAACCGTTCCCTTCTCCAGAAGCCTGGCGTACCTTCGCGAGACCGTGAATGTTTTACCGGTTCCCGCCCCAGCATCCACTATGTAAATGCCCTCAGTACTGTCTATAATTCTTTTCTGATTTCCCTTGGGTTCCGGGCTCATCTCCCCACCCCCACAATAAGTAGATCTCTGTTATTAACTTCCTCGATATCCTTATCTCCAACAGGAAATCTTGTCCTTCTCCAGCTGTTCAGGTCTTCGAGGGTCTCACCAAGGAAGTCCTCGAACCTATCCACGTCCTCTTGAAAATAGTTCCTCGTTCTCAATCTCCGCAACGTTGTTTTCAGTATAGACCTGCTCGCCTTCGTGAGCTGGTTTTCGGTAAGGTCTTTTCTCCGCCCAACATCGAGATAGTCTCTACAGAGCGCCTCGAACCGATCCCGGTATTCGCTTGCTTCATCCCTCGAATAAAAGTCCTTTGAGTCTACATCAAGGTGGGACAGGACATCGAGAAAAGCCTCTTTGCCGAGCGGTTCCAGCAATTTTCTTCTCGCTTTGGAGCTCATGGTCGCTTCGTAAACTTCACCTTTGCCCAGAAACTCCTTAAAGGTCCAGGGAAAATAAGTAACTGAACTGACGTAATCCTGAATCTCGTATTCACCACGCAATATGCTTCCCGGATCTTCTTGAATGTGAAGGAAGGTAAATTTCAATTTTTCGTTCGGAATTACTCTCCTGTGGTGCGTCAGATAAAGCAGGGCCTGAAAGTCCGGACTCTCGTTAAAGAGATCGGGGTTTGAATTTTTTACTATTTGACCAGGGCTATTCTTCCCTCCCGTCTTGTAATCCACAAGCTCTTGACCATTCAGAAGATCCACTTTTCCCTGTGCACCTATCTCCTCGTTCAAGAAGAACATCTCCGTGAATCGCCTTTCCAGATCTCGGCCAAACTCCCGGGCAAAGAAGTTATCTTCCGGGTCGGGTGTGTAATATTCCTTATCAAAAACCCCATTCCCTACATTCTCGTTTTTAAAATAATCCTCCAGCAGTATTATTCCCAATCTAAACTCCGTTCTGAGCCCGGGTAATTCCCCGTCCTCGACAATTGGCTTCATCCTTTCGACCATCAGGTCCAACAAAGTTTCCCTTGATGTTTTCTCGACGAGGTCGGGAAAGTTAGCGTAAAATTCCGCAAATTCGTGAAAGACATTGCCTTTACGAAAATAATCCTTGTCCGGTTTCTCTATCAAACATGAGAAAAAATGATCTCTTGGACATTGGACGAGTTCATTCAACCCGGTTTTGCTGATTGTCGTGACTCTGTCGGGCTGAAGGCTAATATAGGAAGAATCGAAACTTTTACGTTCAGGGTTAGACCTTTCATAAAACACGTAGTCCTTCCCCTCTTCGCCGTCTGTGAAGCTCGAAAGATCCGGTTCAAGTTCGTTGAAATAAGTGCTGGGAGTTACTTCTCGATTCAGGCGACTATTTTGTACCAGATAAAGCTGCTTTTCACCGTTCTGAATTAATGCTTTGAAATTTTTTAAATTTTGAGTTCTCGATTCTTCGATGTCTCGCCAGGGTCTATCTTCGACGCTCAAATCCCATTTTGTCGAAAGTCCAAGGTGGAATACCACCGATCTATCGACATAGGCTACTGCACCGGGGTTAACAAGCAGGACCCCTTTGTCCGATTGGGCAGTTTTGACGGGAAAGCTATCCAGAAAGTATTTGAGGTCGTTAATCGCTTCTCTGGTAACAGGTTCCGTCCACAACTGTAATCCTTTTAGCGTCTCCTCGATCTCGGTTTCAATAGAAAGCCCCTGTTGGTTCAATTTATCCACTACATCACCAAATGTACCTTCCGGTGCCTTTCTGATAAAGTCACGGAATTCGCTGACCCCCGAAAACTCTGTCTTTGAAAGGTATTCTTCTTCTTTCTCCCTCGGAACGAGCCCCCCCAACTTTCCAATTACCGACTTTGCCTGTTTAAGCTTTACCCTGTCATGGCGGAGGCTTAATGTCAGTAGTTCAAAAAGGGTCCGCAATGAGTCGGAGTCCTGAAGCTTTTGCGCTACCTGAAATTCTATTCCCTCACTTCTCAAATAGGATCTGAGCAGCGGATTATAAACGCTGTCCGGATGGACAACGACCGCGGAAGATTCGCCACCCAATCTCTTGATATTATCTATAGTTGCCCCTACGGCCTGGCTTGCCGAATCAAATACACGAAACGGTGGCAGTTCGACCTCTTCTTTCGTAAATACGTCGAGTTTTTCGTACCTATCGGGAAGGATAGACCTGTCAAGTCCAGTAAATTGATAGGTCCCAACTACACATAAATCATTCTCGACAGGGACCCGATACCTTTCCATCTCACCGTAGATATTGGTGGTATTTTTAAGTATCGACAGTATTTTACTCAACTTTTCGTTATCCAGGGTTGAGTCGCCGGGGAAACCGTCCAGGGTGCCTGTTTCCCGCCAGTAGTCAATTGCCCGGCCCAGCAGGTGAGAAACTTCTTTCCAGTTAAGATCCGACTCCCTGATTATATCCTGAAAAAGATCCTTTTCCTGGCTTAAATTTTCGTTCTGAAAATTGCGCCGGATAAGGTTTTTTGGCGTATAAGCGAGCTTGCCTAGCCTCGGTTCCTCTACTCTATTGTTGAGAGCGTCCGACAGGGAAGCTTCCGCGGTTAGTACCAGATCGTAATCTTTAACCTTTTCGTATATTTCGTTAACTGTTAAAGTTTTCTTCACCTTCATGCTTGCCTCACTTTTTTCTGAACGGATTTACCGTCAGAATTTAGGATACAATCCTGCAGTTAATAAAAGCCAAAACAGTCGGAACAAGATAGAAATAGGATAAGTAAAGTGAATAAAATTTTACAACCACTTACAGTTTTTTGTCGAGCAATAAATGATAATAACTTCTGGACGAAGTTTTTACTAGAAGAAAAATCTTATTGTCCAGGAAATCATTGTTTCTGAGCTCCCCTTTAATCTCTTTCTCCTCCCATAAAATAGTGGTAAAGAGTAGTTTCCCACCCCTGTTCTCAATGGAAGAAATTTCATCAAGTATCAACTTTTCCCCATCTTTGTTCGTTAGATAAGCTTTAGAAAGACACGTATTACCCCTACCTCAGTTAATTTTAATTTCTTCGAAAAATTATCCGGAACACGACCAGGTTTTTTTGAGGCCTGTCAATAAGAACTGGGGTTTGGTCTTCTCTATTTCGCTGTTTTCACCCATTTCCTAAACCTTCCCGGTACTCCGTTATCCTTGCTTATGAATTTTCTTTGTTAGGGGCTATTGCCCCATCACTTGCGTTTCATTGCCAGAAATGAAAGATATTTAAACGTATTCCATCTCTTAAGTTAAAAGCTTAACTTGAAAAAATCTCCAGGAAAAGAATATTCTCATCCCGAGGAGCCTACAACCTGTATCCTTTGTATATTTACAATAAATAAATTCAGTTTTATTAATTTGAGGCTGTTTATTATTTCCTTATAATATTGAAAATTAGAAATAGCAGAGAGATTTTAGGTTGTTAGGGAAGTGAACGACCGGATTGAATATAACGGAGCGTTAACGGATGCAACCATCAAAATACGTCATAATTAACTATGATTCATGCAGAGTCGAGGAATGTTTTTCTTCGGATAGTATAAACGGTTGTCCCGCCGAGGACGCTTGCTCTCCTGGAGTACTGGTCCAGGAAGAACCGGACGAGCCTCCGATGCTCCCATCACCCAGAATGTGTGTAGGCTGTGGGGACTGTATAAGAAACTGTTTGTACGACGCTATTAGTTCATCATCCGGCTAGTGGCCACCCGGGGACCTTTACCTTTTCCAATTCAACCGTCATTTCATTTCCTCGAATTCTTCCAAATATATTATTTGGACCTAATCTTTCCAATAAACTTTTGGAACTTTAGCCGATGATCTCATAACAAATGATCTTGGGAATTTTATAATAAAATTCCCTAATTACGACTTACTTCAACCCCCCCAAAGAACACTTTATATTTGGGTTCCATAAACTTTAAAACTACTTCCCGGCCTATCTCAGACAGGGGAAAAAGTCAGGTCTTTAAGATAGTGATCGTGATAATCTTCACATTTTTCATTAATTTACTACTAAGCTTGATACTGTAAAGCGACCTTGGTATAACAATAGTGATATACGGTCCACTCGATAGTTTTAATCTGGGTTACCGTTATGCTTCTTACTTCAGCTCAACTGATTACTCGCAAATCCAGGGGGGAATTTTGTTTTGATCCAGAAGAAAAAGATTCGCCGTAACCTCCGGTCTAAAGAACCCGAGGAAATCGCAAAAAAGGCTGGTGCGCAGTTTAAACTGGGAGAGATTCGGTTGAAACTATTCGACGAAGAGTTTCGAGTAAAAACTCCCGAGTTCGAAGTGATACAGTCGCCCCGCCCAAAAAAGAAACACTTGAATGAACTGGTTTTAAATTACCTCTCACTAGCTGACTATCCTTCAGCCCCCGGTGAATGGATTGCCTTCAGGGAAATTCCCCATGGTGACTTCTACTCCAGTAACTTTAAGAAAAACACTGAAACTCGACTGACCCGTAATTTCCAGAATAAACGAGCAGTTTTTGACCGAGTTGCTGAAAAGCTCGGAGGAGAGGAAATAGATATGGGTGACTCGGGTTTTGCCTTTCAAGCTTTACCCAGATTTAAAATTGCTCTCGTTTTCTGGAGCGGAGGTAATGAGTTCCAGGATAAAGTTAATGTACTTTACGAAAAACCGGCAGCCGATTGCCTTTCGACCGAAGGACTATCTTTACTGGGAAAAGAATTTTGCAATCGGTTTATCAGGGAAGCCGAAGGACACAAACCATGAAGATAGCAATCGTCGGGAAAGGAGGGGTTGGAAAATCAACTATTTCCGCCCTTCTGGCGAGCTACGGTGTTGAACAGGGACGTGATGTAATAGCAATCGACGCCGATCCCGATATGAACTTAAGTTCCTGTCTCGGCGTACGAAATAATGCTACACCATTGATAGAACTTGAGGATTTAATAGCTGAACGAGCAGGTGGAGGAGGTCTCGTAAAGTTAAACCCGAAAGTGAGCGATATTCCGGATAAGTTCTACCAAAAAGCTAACGGCGTCAAATTAATGGTATTTGGCACGGTCTGGGCTGGTGGTGGGGGATGTACCTGTCCTGAAAATGCTTTCCTGCGGCAGGTTTTAAACCACCTAATTCTGGAACGAGACGAAGTAATAATAGTCGACATGGAAGCCGGAATCGAGCATCTTGGTCGTGGGACAGGCGAAGGAGTTGACTGTCTCGTAGCAGTGGTTGAACCGGACCGAAGGAGTTTAGAGACAAAATCGAGAATCGAAGAACTCGGGGAAGATATCGGTGTAAATAATATTTACACCGTAGGCAATAAGGTAAAGACGGAAGAAGACAGAGCTTTTTTACTCGACTCAATTGAGGGAAAACCTCTTGGGTTCATTCCCTACAGTGAAAAAATTAGGGCGAGAAGTCGAGAAGGAGATAAGGTTTCCCTGGGAAATGGAGGCCTGAGAGACTCCATAAAAGGAGTTTGGTCGGGTTTACTGGACAAATTAGTTGAAACCAACTGAAAATTTTATTGCCGGGAGGTAGGAATGTCCAAAGTAGTCTCATCGGCAGCAATTAGAGGTGCTCATAAGTACTTTTCGCGGGCGGAGAAGGCCTGGAAGCAAGTTAATGAAGACAAAGGTGGCGACATAGAAGTAGCTTTTCCAAATACTGGCTATAATTTACCTCTTATTCTTTCCCTAACCGGGAAAAAGGTTCAAACCCTGGAAGATATGAAAAGTCCTCTGGATCGCGCCAGGGAACTCCTTCCCGAGGAACCGGGGGACGAACTCTGGACTCCGTATCTTGGGAAGGCACTCGATGCTGGCATTTCCACGCTAATTTCTCAGGAAATTATAGAGGCGCTAAAACTAGTTAAAGGTGATTCACCCGAGTCGGAGTCACCATGGTTGGGGTTCACGGATGATTCTACGTTAAGGACCCAGGGTATAAAGCTGGTCGACGGGAGAATGCCGGGTTTTGCCGCGGTCGTCGGTGCTGCCCCCACCAATGAGGATGCTGTACGGCTTGCAGAACAGCTACGAGAAAAGAATATCCTGGTCTTCATGTCATCTTCGACAAATGGAAGGAGCATGGCGGAACAGCTTGCCGAAGAAGGTGTAGAGATGGGATGGGATACCTTCCTCGTGCCTTACGGAAAATCCACCTCCGCAACGGTTCACGCACTTAACTTCGCCTGCCGCGCCGCTTTGACATTCGGGGGAAAGGAACCGGGTGGGTTGGAAGAGGCAAAAGAGATACTTCTTTATAACAAGGACACCGTCCACGCATTCGTTTTAGCCCTGGGGCAGGACAAGAGCGTAGATGGTGATCAATTAATCACGGACGAGAAGTATGCCACAGCCGCTGGGGCTCTGAATTTTGGTTTTCCGACGATCTCGGACGTCGAACTACCGGAAATACTGCCACGAGGGATTTGCGACTACGAACACGTTGTTTCTTCTGTTCCGATGGACAAACTAGTCAATAAGGCAGTTGAAGTTCGAGACCTGGAAATCGAAGTCTCTGAAGTTGACATACCGGTACCCTTCGGCGCGGGGTTCGAGGGCGAATCGGTGAGGAAAGAAGAGATGTACGTCGAATTCGGGGGAAAATCCAGCACTGCTTTTGAATTGCTCCGAAATCGCCCCATGGAAGAGGTCGAAGACGAAAAGATCGAACTCATCGGACCCGGTCTGGACGAGGGGGTCGAGGAAGGAGAATCGCTCCCACTGGGGATCCTCGTCGAGGTAGCGGGACGTGAGTTCAAAGAGGATTTTGAAACCATTGTAGAAAGACGGTTTCACGAATTTATTAGCTGGGCAGGTGGAATATTCCACATGGGCCAGCGGGCGATTCCCTGGATCAG
>CAZYPS010000018.1:0-29706 GCA_964649445.1 uncultured Thermotogae bacterium
CTGGCCTTTTTCTTTTGCAAACCAAAGAACAGTATCAGGATTGAAAAATAACTTACAAACAACTACACTCCAATTACTACTATTATGGAAACGCCTCATTTTATCCACAAGAGTGAAGAATTCCTCGACCGGGTACAGAAGCATAACACCGATATAAGACTTCTCGCCCGCCATGATTCCCTCGAAATAATGAAGCAAAAAATCGCCGAGGATTCTACTTTCTATCTGGATTCCGCCGAGGACTGGCAGGGATTTGAATTCGTCTACGTCATAAAGGGAACGCTGGAGTACACTAATCCGGAGAAGCCGGTAGAGTTAGAACCCGGTGACTATATTGCCAGGAAAGATATACCTGAAGAATCGTGGTTTGCCACCAAAACCGACGTAACTCTGATCTACACCTCTTCCCAGCCCACTTTTCACCTGCTCAAGGAAGAAATTGAGGACTATCTTCAACTCGCCCGGGAAATCGAAGCTACTGAAGAGATGGACGGTCACTCAAAACGGCTTGTCAGAATGAGTTATAAGGTCGGAAAAAGACTTGGGCTTTCTACTGACAGACTGGCAAACCTAAAATATGCCGCTTTCTTCCACGACGTAGGAAAAGCGAAGGTTCCTGACGAGATTCTCGAGAAAGAAGGGAAACTTACCGAAGAAGAATGGGAGATAATGGAAAAGCACACCCTTTGGGGTCGAGAAATGTTAGAAAAATCCGAGCACCTTAGAGAAGCGGCGAAGATAGTCGAGCTAACTCACGAAAGGGTGGACGGTGAAGGCTACCCAAAGGGCCTCTCCGAGGCGGAACTTCCACTGGAAGCGAAAATTGTCACAGTTGTTGACTCCTGGGACGCGATGCGAACTGACCGCCCCTATCGAGATGCCCTTTCCAAAGAGGAAGCAATAGCAGAACTAAAACGCAACAAGGGAAGCCAATTTGCTCCTAAGGTGGTCGACACTTTTCTTCAGGTTCTTCGTGATAATAAGAGAATCGACCCCGGTTTAGACAGAAGGGGCAGGTACAAGACAGAAGCCACACACCTTCGGAAAAGGGAAAAGATTTTTAATCTTAGTAAGGAAATGCTTTCTGCCGAGTCATCACAGGAAATAATGGCAAAAACATTGGAAGCAGCGTTAGAAACTACGCCTTTCCAGCGAGGATTAATATCGATCTTTGATGGTCTTATTGGTCAGGAAAACTCCGAAACAGTTCGGGTCAAAAAATACGACCATAAAGGGTTATCCGAAAACGAAAAAAAGCAACTGGAAGAAACTAATTTAGAAGAACTGAAAGTAAATGAAGAAAAGTTCGCCGAGAAATTCCAGTTAGGAAATTCCTACTACGTGCCCCACAAAGAGAGACAGGAAGAGTTCGAGCACGGAGGAAAGCTGGAAAGCGAACTCCACTCGGAGGAGACCCTCGATTGGCACCCTGACGACTCCCTCTACATCCCTATTTACAGAGAAGGAAATATAATCGGCCAGATAAGTGTCGATGACCCTGTAGACGGCCTGGTGCCAGATCCAGAAGACCTCCAGCCAATAGAAAACTTTGCCCTTCTTGCTTCGATGGCCCTAGAGAAACTGGCAGCAGAAGAAGCGACCCATAAGTAAAGAAAAATTTGATCCTGCTACGGGTTGAAACTTCCGCCACCGGACAATCCCCGGATTACCTCCCTGCTCCGGACAAATTGTCTACGAAAAATTCAGTCCGGCACAGAAGTCATGCCGATCACAGTTAATAAGTAGAGGCTAGTTTTTAAGCCATGGACACCCGAGTATTTTAATTACGATAGGGGAAAATTAAACAGGACATCTTAATACTCATTTCCCCTGCAGTAACGGGCCACAAGGGTTCCCTACCCTTTATTGGTTAGCTATAATAGCGGCCATGTGTCTTTGCCCGACCTGTTGTTAAAAAGTAAAAGTAGTTTTGGACTAACTTGCCGGTTACTTGCCGGTTTGGAACAACAACCCTATCAGATCAATCTCGTTCTATTCGGGACAAGCGAAGAGCGTTACCGGTTACGAGGAAGGTCGCTCCCATGTCCCCCACCAATACAGCGGTGACCAGGGTTACAAGACCGGGAATGACCCCAGCTCCAAGGGCAAATTTTAGAAACAGTGACAATCCAATGTTCTGCTTTATAGTCTTCTTTCCCCGGCGGGAAATATTTACCAGATAAGGAAGCCCACCCAGGTCGTCAGTCATCAACGCGATATCAGCCGTCTCCATCGCTACGTCCGTGCCCGCTGTACCCATGGCAATCCCTACGTCTGCTGCCGCCAGCGCCGGCCCGTCGTTTACCCCATCTCCAGCCATGGCGACTTTTCCGTTATCGTGGGCAAGTTCTTCAACTTTCTCTACCTTCTCTTCGGGTAACAATTCTGCATACCAGGTATCTATCCCTGCTTGATCCGCTATTTCTCCTGCCGTCAGACTATCGTCACCGGTAAGCATTACGGGTTTAATCCCGTTATCCTTTAGCCAGGTAATCACTTTTCTCCCTTCTGGCTTCAATTCGTCACCAAACGCCAGAGCCCCCAGAGTTTCTCCGTCCTTGCCCAGATATACCAGAGTCTGACCCTGACTTTTGAGATCATCTATCCCTTCCAAGTGATTCCTATCAAACAGTGCCGCTTTACCCAATCGATATAGTTCCCCATCCAGTTCTGCTTCGATTCCTTTACCCGGAATAGAAGTGAAGTCATCGATTTCAGTTAGTTCTATTTCGGTTTCGCGAGCCTTTTCTATCGTAGCCCGGGCCAGGTGATGTTCGCTACTTTTCTCCAGCGAGGCAGCAATTCGCAGAATCTCTTCTTCTTCATAATTAGTACCGGTTATCACACTTTTAAGCTCCAGATTACCCCTGGTAAGCGTGCCAGTCTTGTCGAGAGCTAGAACATCGACGCCTCCCATCTCTTCCAGGTATCGGCCGCCCTTTATCAGCACACCATTCTTTGCCGCCGAAGTTATAGCTGAAACCACGGAAACGGGGGTAGAAATCACCAGAGCACAGGGACAGGCAATGACAAGCAAGGTAACCGCTCTGAGAAACCATAATTCGAAACCTCCGGAGAACAGAAAAGGGAAAATTCCGGCTACGACAACCGCTAGGCCCGTAACCACCGGAGTATAATAGCTGGCGAACCGATCCACGAACCTCGCTATCGGCGCCTTTTTTCTTTCCGCGTCCCTTACCAGTTTTATTATCTTCGCAATTGTCGAGTGCTCTGAATCACTTGTCGTCTTAACCTCCAGATACCCTTCCTTGTTTATCGTACCGGAGTAAACTTCGTCACCTTCACCTTTTTCAATCGGAACCGACTCACCCGTGATTGGCGATTGATCGACGGACGAACTTCCCTCCAAAACTTCTCCATCGAGACCGATCTTTTCTCCGGGTCGCACCACGATTATCTCCCCTTCTTCTATCTCTTCTACGGGTAGAGTTATCTCGTCTCCGCCCCGCTTTACAGAAGCTTCGCGGGGAGATAGATCCATCAATTCTTTAAGCGAGTTGCGAGCTCTTTCAGAAGCGTAGTCCTCGAGAATTTCCGCAAGTGGATACAAAAAAGCCAGGGTTGACGCTTCAAGCACCTCCCCAATCCCTACTGCCCCGATGATAGCCAGTGACATGAGGAAATCGATGTCTAAAGAGAAGGACTTTGCCGCCGCAAATCCTCTGCGGAGGACGAAATACCCCCCTGAACCAGTCGCCAGGAGGAATAACAGGCGAGAGACTGAAATGGAGTAAAGGGTGGAGTTAACCAGGTACAGCGGTTCTGTGAAAAAATATACTAATAATCCTACTGCCAAGAGAACTCCGGCTAATCCGGTAAGTATAACTTCAGACTCTCTCCAGGATAGTCCGTCTTCTACGTCATCGTGAATTACATTATAACCAATTTTCTTCACGCTCTGCTCGAGGCTTGATCGGTCTACGTCGAAGGGGTTGTAGGAGACCTGTAGCTTACCTCTTCCCGCGTCAACCGTTGCGTCCTCCACACCGTTGATTTTTGAGACGTTTTTCTCTATTTTTACGGCACAATCCGGGCAGTGAATCCTTTCGACCGATATTTCCTCGTTTACCGAATTATCTTTTTCCTTCAAATAAACCTCCTGATTGGCAAAAACATATTCAAGTTTTATCATATAATAATATGTTTACCGGTCCTCATTGTCAAACTCTCCCTGATTGATTATCCTATGGTTAGAATGAAAATTAATAATCAAGAAAAATTCTCCGACTTGCACTCGATCTCCGAGGAGGAGGCAAGGAACTTATTAAAAAGCCTTCCGGACCAGGAATCAATTGATTCCCAGTCGGAAATATTTCGCGCTCTGAGCGAACCTACAAGGGTTAAAATTCTATACCTGCTTTCCAACGAGGAGATGTGCGTCCACGATCTTACGGCCTTGATTGATTCTTCCCAGTCGTCCGTTTCCCATCATCTAAAAATATTGAAGTTGAATAACCTGGTAGAGGCTAGACGGGAAGGGAAAGCGGTTTATTATTCTATTTCAGATAGGCACGTGGCAGGGTTGTTTTCTCAGTGCCTGGAACACGTCGAGCACGAAGTTTGATACCGACCGGGTACAGGGACCAAGGCTGCTCTCGGGATATAAATTATTTTAGTAGGGAGGTTCCTGTGTTCCCGTTATTGCTCCCTGTCGCTTACCTGGCAACTGATCTAACCTTTTAATCTTGGACATAGAGGAGATCCCGGCAGCCAGTTAAGCGTCAGGGGGCAACTAAGTACCAGACAGATAAGTTCGTCGATGATGAAAAATATAGACAAACTTGATTCATACCATATAATCGTTATGGAGCGTTTTATTAAAAGGGAGGAGTTTGAATGAAAAACAAAATTGCGATCGTAGGCGCGGGTTACGTTGGCTCTACTATTGCTTACGCGGTAATGAACCGGGGATTTGCATCCCGAATATCCTTAATCGATATCGACGAAGAAAAGGCTGCGGGAGAAGCAATGGACCTAAACCACGGTGCAGCTTTCGTAAAACCAATAAAGGTAACCAGCGGTGATTACGAGGAGTGCGCTGACGCAGACGTAATTGTAATAACAGCGGGAAAAAATCAAAAACCGGGACAAACCAGGTTAGATCTGGTTAACGAAAACGCTAATATATTCAAGGATATAATTCCTCGAATAGAAAAGCACACTGATAATCCGATCATTCTGGTCGTCACCAATCCTGTGGATATCCTAACTTACGTTGCGGACGAGATAGCCGGATTCCCTGCCGGAAGGGTACTTGGCTCCGGTACAGTTCTTGACACCTCCAGACTTAGGTACCTTATAGGCGATCACTGTGAGATCAATACATCAAACGTTCATGGTTACGTGATCGGCGAACACGGAGATAGAGAAGTAATTACCTGGAGCCTTACCAATTTCGGAGGTATCCCGTTCGATAAGTACTGCCAGATCTGCGACAGAGATTGTAATAAGGAGGGATTTAAAGAATCCATCGAAGAGAAGGTTAAGAATGCAGCTTACGAGGTAATAGATCGAAAAGGTGCAACCAACTACGCCGTTGGGCTGGCAGTGGCGGAAATCCTCGAGGCAATTCTCAGGAACGAGCGGAAGATGCTCACAGTTACCAGTAGACTTAACGGACAATACGGTCTTAAAGATGTGGCTCTGGGCTTACCCAGTATTGTCGGGAGAAACGGAGCCGAAAAAGTTCTTACCCACGACCTTAACTCCCAGGAAGAAGAGAAGTTGATTGCCTCGGGAGAAGAGTTACGAGATATGGGGCACAAACTGGATCTGTAGACCTGCAGAAGTTTAACGAAATAGGATTAATAATTATTAGTCTCCTCCTCAGTCGAAAAATGCTGGCCTAGCCCCCTTCCAACGGATGGGAAGACATCCACTCCTTCCAGGTTTCTTTTACCAGAACTTCGTCATCATTACCTTTTTCATCATCGTTACCCATTGTCTTCCAGCCTCTTGGCATCGGTAGTGTTTCCCAGCATTTCATTTGCTTTCTCTGTGCCTTCATTGTAGCTTCACCTTTTTAGTCATAGATGATATTAATCAAATTTTTAGTTGATCTCTATCAATTTAACATATGAGGTAAATCATTTCAAGCTTTTTCAGTATTTTTTGCTAATACCTGTAAATCGTGCACTGTAGTCAGTAAAAAATTTGGTAATTTTTCACTATACCGAACACAGTTGTATATCTACCCGTTCTGGATTAGTCTTTTTAGCAGTATTTGGAATTGAGGTGATTCTTTTGACTCAGATTGACCTTCGAAGCGATACCGTAACGCGCCCGTCTCCTGAAATGCGCCAGAAGATGGCAGAGGCAGAGGTCGGCGACGACGTATATGCCGAGGATCCTACGGTTAATAAACTGCAGGATATGGCTGCTGAACTGCTGGGTTTCGAAGCGGGCTTATTCGTCCCTTCCGGCAGCATGGGGAATCAAGTCGCTATCTGGTCACACACTGATTCAGGCCAGGAAGTTATTGTCGAGAAAAAAAGTCACGTCTATAACTACGAATTAGGCACGATGTCTTCCTTTTCCGGCGTAACACCGCGACCAATATTTTCTGAAGATGGTACTCTCTCAGTAGAAGAGATCGAAAAAGAAATCAATCCGGACAAGTATTACTTGCCGGAGACTGGATTAATAACATTGGAAAATACCCATAATAATCAAGGTGGAAAAGTCTATCCCCATGAGAAAATCCGCGAAGTTATCGATTTAGCAGATGAAATAGGGTTACCGGTTCACCTGGACGGGGCGAGATTGTTCAATGCATCAGTAGCTTCCGGAATGGAGCCGGACAGGATCGTAGACGGCTTTAATTCCGTTATGTTTTGTCTATCCAAAGGGCTTGGAGCACCCGTAGGATCGATGCTGGTCGGAAGCAAAGAGTTTATAGAAAAAGCACTAGTAGGCAGAAAGAGGTTCGGTGGAGGGATGAGGCAGGTTGGAATCCTCGCCGCAGCAGGTATTTACGCCCTTGAGAATAACGTCGAAAGGTTGGCTCAGGACCACGCAAACGCGGAAAAACTCTGGAATGAGCTAAAAGAGCTTGGGTTCGAGCTAAAACCCGAACCCGTAGAGACCAATATCTTTTTCGCGGATAGCGAAACCATAGGTGTCGATGCCAATGAACTTGCTGAACATCTAAAAGAGAAGGGCATCATTATAGGCCCACGGAGCAAATGGAAAATTAGGTTCGTAACTCACCTCGACGTAACCGAAGAAGACATCGAAAAAGTCGTGGAAGAAATCAAGGACTACCTGGCAGGCCAGTAAACCAAACACCCGAGGAGGACCAAACGACATGATAGGCACAGGAACCCTAATCAACATCGTAACCGTAATTATTGGGAGCACTTTCGGCCTTTTGATAGGGAAAAGACTATCCGAAAACCTTCAGAATATAGTTATGAGGGGTCTGGGTTTGATTACTCTGGTAATAGGGTTCCGCATGGCACTGGACACTCAGAATATCTTTATCCCTATGGGAAGCGTAGCAATTGGTGGCCTGCTGGGCGAACTTGGCAGGATTAAGGCCAGACTGGACGGGCTCGGAGACTACCTTGAGCGGTTATTTCTAAAGCTGGTTCCGGTGAAATCACCTGACGGTGATTTCACCAAGGGCTTCGTAACGGCAAGTCTAGTATTCGCCGTCGGTCCTATGACATTCCTCGGTGCAATCCAGGACGGATTAACAGGAGATTACAAGTTACTGGCGATAAAAGCGGGACTGGACGGGTTCGCTTCCATGATCTTCGCGTCGACTCTCGGAGTTGGAGTTCTATTCTCCGTTTTTACCCTCTTCTTCTATCAAGGAGGAATAACCTTACTGGCATTTTTTGCTCGGGGAGGCCTGGGAGCGGAAGAGGTATCGAACTCACTCGCTGTAGGAGAACTGTCGGCCACCGGAGGGATACTGATAATTGGGATAGGACTTTCCCTGCTGGAGATAAAAGACGTAAAAGTGAGTAATTTTCTGCCGGCAATACTGCTGGCTCCTATTGTCGTAGTAATACTTTCGAGTTTTGGCGTATCTTTTTAGTCAATCTTGTGCGCGGCGCCGGTTAATTCCGTCAACTCCGCCTGGTGGGTGTCTAGATAATCGCCGACCCATGAATTAATTTTCCGAAAAACTGACATCCCTTCATTAGCTATAGCAGTTCCTATTTGAACGGCGGAAGCTCCGGCAAGCAAGGTTTCCACCACGTCCTCGCCCGATTCAATCCCTCCCACTCCAATAATGGGAACCGAAAGAGATTCATATAGATCGTATACGGACTTCACTGCTACGGGGTGAATTGCCGGTCCCGACAGTCCACCGGATTTGTTGCCGAGGATGGCCCTTTTCGTCTCGACGTCGATCGCCATACCGGGAAGAGTGTTTATTGCGACTACACCGTCCGCACCGGCTGACTCGGCCGCCTTACCTATCTCCGTTATATCAGAAACGTTGGGAGTAAGCTTGGCAAATACGGGAACCTCCACTTCTCGAACAACATTTTCAACTACTTCCTCGACCAGGGTCGGACTGGCACCTATCGCAGCACCCAGGCTCTCCGCGTGAGGACAGGAAAGGTTTAATTCCAGTGCACCAACCGTGGGTTCCATAACACGGGCAACTCGTCGAAACTCCTCGCTATCGTGAGCGAAAATACTTCCAAATACCGTAGTATCTAGTTCTACCTCGTCCAATTCTCTGGCGAACTCCTCCACCCCAGGATTCGGCAGACCCATTGCATTCAAATACCCGGCAGACACTTTGACCACGTTTGGTGCCGGATGTCCATCTCTGGGTTCGGGACCAAGGCTTTTGGTCGTTACCCCACCGGCTCCCTCCCTGGCAACCCGGGCCAGTCCGCCAGGAGTGGTACCCATAATCCCGCTTGCCAGAATCAACGGATTGTCCATCTCCAATCCGGCAAGCTCTACTTCAAGTGACTTTTTCTTAGTCATGACGCCCGCCCGATAAAAACTCTCCCTTTTCTCCCTTGACTATTTGCCCTTCTCGGTACTTTACCTCACCGTTTACGAGAGTCATCGTGGGCCAGAACGAAACTTCGTATCCTTCAAACGGGGTTAGCTTAGCATTCGAATAGAATTCCTCACCTTTAATCTTTCGACTATGGGAACCATCTAAGACCGTAAGATCCGCCCAGTACCCCTCTCGGATTTCTCCTCGCTTCTCGAGGCCGAATACCTCTGCCGGCCTTCCAGTAAGCTTTTCTACGACAAACCAGAGAGGTACGTTGTTATTTTGAGCAAAGGTCAAACTGATAGGCAAGATAGTTTCTACACCTGGAACACCGGCGCTTGCCTTTCCGGGGTCCGACGTGACTTTCTCCTTTCTCTGGTGCGGTGCGTGGTCGCTGGCTATAAAATCTATCTCCCCGAGGACGAACCGCTTTTGTATTTTTTCAACCTTCGATCGGCTCCTGAGTGGCGGGTTACATACCGGGACAAAATTAGAAAGGTCTACATCCTCTCGCGATAACAGCAAGTGATGAGGAGTAATCTCAGTAGTAATCCTCCGTTCGATCATTGAGAGTGATTCAGGCAAAGTCACATGGGCGAGGTGAAGCCTAGCCAGTGGAAGAGACGACAATTTTTTTACCGCAGTTATCTCCGCTTCGGCGGGCCTCGATTTCAGATATTCCTCCGGATTGCTCGGTGAGACGGCATTATCCAGTACCACTTTATCCTCTGCGTGACCGGTCAACAGGGCATCGATCTCGTCCAACTTCACGGCGAGTTCTTCGAGATCCTTATCCTCTTCCGCCATGTAGAGCTTGAAACCGATAGCACCCTCACTCCACATGGGCTCGATTAAATTTAGGTCATTCGGAATTCCTGCGTAGAGACCAAAGTTCACAAGACTCTTTTCCTTCGCAATTCGGACCTTTTTTCGAAACAACGAAGGTGTTTTTATCGGAGGATTGTTATTCGGCATATCCATCACTGTGGTTACGCCACCCCGAACAGCCGCCCTAGAACCGGACCGGAAGTCCTCTTTTTCCGGGTTACCAGGATCGCGAAAGTGAACGTGACCGTCAATCGCACCCGGCAGGAGTAGGCTATCACCCAAGTCTAGTTCTTCTTTCGCCCGATCGACATCCTCCCCGACCTCGGCTATCTTACCTTTGTCGATGCCTACTTCCAGGTCCCGGAAGTCCCCCCGGTAATAAACGTTTCGGGATCGCAGATTCATTCGATGGGTCAAATCTCTTGCCTCCTTCCGGAAAACGACCTCTCCCAGACGCCAAATTCTTCAAATTCCTTTAATTTTTCCAGATCGACTACCGGGCCGTCCTGACAGACGCGGAATCCGTCAATCAAACACGAGCCGCAAAGCCCTACACCGCACTTCATGATCCTTTCCAGGCTAGCTTCTAGATGAAGTCCTTCCTCCCGGCAAATATCGAAGACTCGGTGGATCATTTTTTCCGGTCCTGAAGCGTAGATATATTCTATCTCATCCTCACGCATAATTTCCCTAAAAGGGGTCAGCACGGTGCCTTCGCATCCTCGACTTCCGTCTTCCGTCGATACTGCTGCCGGTTCTAGCTCGTCAAGGTAAAGCAGTTCCTCCCCTGTAGAAGCCCCTGCTAACACGAGAGTCCGAACTTCCTCGGAGTACCGTTGGTGAAAATAACGGAGCGGAGCTACCCCGTAGCCTCCTGCGACCAGCAGGCTTGGTTCTTCCGGAATCGAGTAGCCGTTTCCGTAAGGACCCCTTATTCCCAGTTTGTCTCCAACCCCGAGGTCGTGTAGGTCTTCCGTGGTTGGACCCCTTCTTTTAACTGTAAGATCTACGATTTCCTCATCTGAGCCGGAGATTGCCAGGGGTATTTCCCCGGACCCCGGAACCCACACCATGACAAACTGACCGGGATCGGCATCAGTGGAAGGTGGATCGATTACTCTGAAGGTTTTTATGGACGGAGTTTCGTCCCTGACACTGCTAATCGCTCTTATCCTAAGCTTATCCTTACTCATCTTGCCTCAACTTGAAGTTAGCTATTCTGAATACAAACCTTCGGACCAGATCTGGAAAAGCTTTCTGCAGGTTAGTTTAGTTGGCCAAAACCTCAAAAGACACGACTATAGTTTTAGTTAATCGCTCGACGGTCACGGAGGCCCGATTTTCTCTAGCTACCCTGTAATAACTGGTGGGTTACCTGACTTTCGTCCATAAGACTGTCACAGTAAAGACATCTAACAGTCAATTCTTCCTTTTCAACAACCTCGAATTGCGGTTCTACAGGCTCTCGCTCCTGGTTAGTAATACAGTTGGGGTTATCACAGTCAAATATTCCGGTCAGTTTCTCGGGTAATTCCACGGGGTGCTTTTCGTCTACTTCAAACGACCGGATTATGTTTATCGTGGCTTCGGGGGAAATAAGCGAAATCATTGCACTTTCCTTGGGGGTAAGGAATCTGTCCTCAATTTTTAAAAGGTCCTTTTCCCCCATTTTGCCGCTATTTACTCGTATCGCTATAGTTATTGAATTTTCTTCATCTTCATCCAGCCCGAGAATTTCAAATACCTTCAGGGCCGATCCGGGGTTTATATGGTCGATGACCGTACCATTCTCGATTCTCGTAACCTTCATCTTTTGTTTTTCGGCTGTCATTGTATCACCTGCCCGGAAGATCCAGTAATAGTGAAATGAGCGCCATCCTCACCGGAACGCCATTGCCTGCCTGATTGAAAAAGACCGTATTATCCATGTCGTCCACGTCGGAATTTATTTCGTTGACCCTGGGCAAAGGATGCAGCAACAGGGGTTCTCCAGATTTTTTCAGCAAATCCCTATCTATTTCGTAAGCGTGAGCCACCTTTTTGTATTCTGATACGTCAGGGAACCTCTCTTTTTGAATCCTCGTGGCATAGATCAGATCCGCTTCTGCCACCGAACTTTCCAGATCGTTAGTCTCTTTAGGACTCAACCCCTTTTCCTTGAGCTCAAGCAGCAGGTCCTGTTTCATTCTTAACTGGTCCGGTGAATTCAATATAAGATCTACATCGAACCGGGTAAGCGCCCTCGCCAGAGATCTCGTTGTCCTGCTGTATCTGAGATCGCCGGCAAGAGTGATGGTCTTTCCATCTATTTCACCGAGCTCCTTCCTTATAGTATAAAGGTCCAGCAGCGTTTGCGTTGGATGATTCGCACTTCCGTCTCCTCCGTTCATTACGGGAATATCCAGCAATTCCGACGCCAGTTTTGCAGAGCCTTCGCTGGGATGCCTCATAACCAGGATATCTACGTATTGACTTACGGTCCTGAGGGTATCTGCCAGAGTCTCACCTTTCTGAACACTCGAACCTTCTGGAGACGGAAAACCCACCGTGTCACCACCCAAACGTTTCATCGCCGCCTGGAAGCTAATTCTGGTCCGGGTGCTGGGTTCGAAAAAAAGAGTCCCCATTAATCTACCTTTTGCAGAATCAGTCCCCATGTTCCTGAACTTCTCCATCTGTCGGGCCTTGTCCATCACAAACTCCAGTTCTTCTCTGGACTTGTCCCGGATTGTAATGAAATCAGTTCCTGCGAAAGTATTGGCCAACTTAATATCACCTCTCAGCCAGATATTTTTTAACTCTACCAACCATTTTCGAACCGATCTTCCCTCTGGATTCCAGCTCTTCGACCAGAGGTTCTATATTGGCAACCTTATTGAGATTCAGGTCTTCCTTTCTCAGATTTTCGGCTCCACCTTCTGTCCTGTCCAGTAAGACGAGAACATCGTCAACTTTTCCTCCGTTGTCCCGGACCGACCGGACCGCCTCGATTACACTTCCTCCCGTTGTTATTATGTCGTCGACAACCAGGGCTCGGTCATCTTTTTTCATTTTTCCTTCTACCTGCCGTTCTTCCCCGTGAGACTTTCCCCGCTTCCGCACGTAAGTCAGCGGAGCACTGAGTTTATGTGCTAGCAAAGTACCAAACGGCAGTCCCCCAGTGGGAACTGCTGACACTACGTCGAAGCTTATCTCTTTCTTTCGAACTAGGTCCGCCGCCATATCAGTAGCAATATCGAATAATTCGGGATAGGAGGGCAACAACCGTAAATCTACGTAATATGGGCTGGTAATGCCCGAGGTAAGTGTAAATTCGCCGAAATCGAGACAGCCGCTCTTCCACAATACCGGAGCAAGCTTCTCGCTCCGAAACGAAATATCCGATTCTTCAGGGTCCATTTAAGTACTCACCCTGTTAATTTGCTTTTTAATATTTTTTGCCGATTCACCAGGACTTTCCGCCTGATAAATCGCCCTGCCAACTATCTCGTAGTTCGCCCCTGCAGCAATGGCATCTCCAGGCTTTCCGCCCTGAGCGCCTATACCCGGTGTAAGTAATAGAACGTCCGAGCCGATCCAGGTCCTCGCCTGCTCGACCTCCTCGGGTCTTGTTGCCGGAGCTATGACTCCATCAGCACCACTTTCCCTCGCGAAATCAGCAAGTTTTTCGGCGTTAGGTGTAATGAATTGCTTGCTTCCGGGATGCGACATATTGATGACGAGAATGACGCCGCCCTGATGGTCCCTTACCTCCTCGAACAGACCGGAAAGACCTTTTTCAAACCCGACAAAAGGATGTGCAATTACCGCGTCGAACCCCATCTCCATCGCCTGTTTCCCTATCCACCTGGAAGTGTTATCTATATCAGCTACCTTGAAGTCCCCTATTCCTACGATATCCACTTCATTAACCAGGTCGGCAGTAAGATCCGGGCCGAGGGAGAGCAGCAGCGGGTAGTTTATTTTTACCGCAGCCACGTGATCCTCCACGGATTCCAGAATAGAAAGTGACCGGTCGTAAAGCTGGCTCCTTTTCTCCTGTCTCTCCGATTTGGATAAGGAATAAAGAGGAAGAGAAAGGTCCAACGCGAAAATTAATCGAGAGTTTACTCCATCGCTCCTAGTCGAAATTTTTCTTTTAAAGTTATTCATTTTTTTGCATTATTGATTTTCATAAGTTTATCAAAACAGTTATATTTTGCAAGTCTCATTAGTCAATTAAGTTTTTATTTGTCACAACCTTCTGGGATGTTTCATTATGGAACCCGGTTGAATTGGTTTTTGGATCAGTTCCATGTTCCGGGTTCTTAGTTCCGAGTTTTGTTAGCTTCCATATCAAACAGGGTTCTCGCACCCACAAAGTTCGAAAGCGAAATTAGATTTGTACTAACGGGAGCACGGGAACTCGCTCCGCTATGTCTGGCTATTAACCTAGCATCCCGGGTGCTTCTGCCCGACCGATAGGTTCGTTAGCCAAATTGAGATAGCAAATTGGTTTTTGCAATAACTTATTCTATATTGGTTAGAATGGTAGCAGTCCGAGTACCGACGGTCGGTCGATTTTTTCGCTAACGACCTTTCGGTCCGGCGTGGGAGCCGTCCCTGCTAGTGCTGGCCAGCGTTAATACTAGCACTAGACTCTATTGTTCCGGGGCGGTTTGCCTAAACTTAACCAATTTTCGATATCCGAGGCTTTCCAGCCTCGGTGTAATGGTTGGTGGAAGTGTGGAAGTTTTTTCTTCGATGAAACTTACCGGATTATTACCGAAGACGATTAACCATCACTTCGGCCTGTAAGTACACTGGGTCTAGAAAGACCTGGCTATCGCTTGGTAAACAAATAAAAAAAAGACTCGGCTACTATTAAAAAAAGCAGCAGCCTCGGTCCCCGGGCCGAGGGGGTATTATTAAAAAGAAATAAGTTTTGTAATAACGAGGGCAGACAGAACAATTCTCCTTTTTTTAATGAGATCAGGTTGGACTAACTCTCTTCTTTTTTCAGAGCAAACCAAACTCTACCGGAATCTTCTTCGGGAGGGGCGAATTCTTCAAGGTCTCCCCAGATATTCGAAACCTTGAATCCTGTATCTCTGGCCATTTCTTTAATCTCGTCCAGCTCGTAGCCTTTCTCCAGATGAACTTCCTCACTCTTTTTCCATCCATTTTCCTGGTTGACGAAGAAAGTTATCGTTAATCTGGCAACCCTCTCCGACCTGTCGTAACCAGTCCTGTGGATCTCAAACACGGAAGAGTCGTCCCGCTGAATGTAACAGTCGTGTTCCTGCCATTGAACGCTCAGGGCGTGGATTGTATTTACGTCGAAGACAAAATAACCTCCCTCTGCGAGAGAATCGTATACGTTCCCTAAAGTCATACGGAAATCCGATCGGTTGAGGAGATAGTTCATGCTGTCGAACCAGCTTGTGGCAAGTCCGAAAGTCTCATCCAGCGATAGTTCCCTCATATCCTGCTGGAGGAATTCCGCGTCGATCCCTTCTTCCTTGGCATTATCGCGGGCTATTTCGATCATCTCCTTCGACATATCTATTCCTACCGTGTCGTACCCGAGTTCAGCAATCTCCTGAGCAAAAGTTCCTTCTCCACAGGCCAGATCGAGTATCTTTGAAGGTCTGGCACCGAGCTTTCCCAGAATATCCGGGAGTTTACCCGCGATATACTTGCTATACTGGGGGTAAGATCCGGTCGTGTATAGCTGAGCAAACTTGGAATAATTTTTTGAGGACATAATAATCTATTGAAGGACTTAAATTTATATTCGTCAGATTATTTTAGTGGGAAATCCCGGTAAATCAAACCCGCTTTTAAACAGGTTTAGGTAGTTAGGGATTATATTTGGCCCTTTAATTTCTTTCTTACCTCGGGAGCCTGTAACTTTTGAATCGCCCGTTTCTGTATTTGCCTTACTCGTTCCCTGCTAATATCGAATACCTGACCTACTTCGTCCAGGGTTCGAGGATGGTAGTCCTTCAACCCGTAACGTAGCTGGAGAATTCTCTTCTCTCTGTCGGTAAGTGATTCCTCCATCACTTTTTCTAGTTTGTCCGTTACGAGCTTATCCAGAGTCTCCTCTTCGGGCCTGGGGGCATTCTCGTCGGCCAAAATATCTCCTAGCACGTTACCATTGGGGGAATCTTCCCCGAGGGGTTTATCTAGAGAGGTAGTTTGATGAGCTGACTTCTTTGCTTTTAAAATTTTTTCTTTATCTACGTCCAGTTTTTCCGCGATTTCTTCTATAAACGGTTCTTCACCTTCCTCGTTTATGTGTTCCTGCTCGACTTTGTAAATTTCACGTATCAACTCGTTCATGTGAGCCGGAATTCTAATGGTTCGGGATTGATTATTGATCGCCCTAAATATTCGCTGACGAATCCACCAGGTCGCGTAAGTACTGAACTTGTAACCCTTAGTGTGATCGAATTTTTCTATCGCTCGCATTAAACCCAGGTTACCTTCCTGAATTAGATCGAGAAACGGGAGCCCATAATTTCTGTACTTCTTGGCTATACTAATCACTAACCTGAGATTGTGACGGGCTAGCTCTCTTTTTGCCTCTTTATCCCCTTGCTCAATCCTCTTTGCAAGCTCAACCTCTTCTTCCCTTGTAAGGATATCCTCGTTAACCTCGTCAAAATACCTTTCGAGGTTTTCGTCCGTCAAGCTCGCCTCCCTTCCAAAAGCCCATCCTTAGGTTTTCTCGACCAATTTATTCCGTCCAAATATCACCTTTCAAACGAAGTCCTTTCAAACCCCCAACCAATTAAACTTCAAGTGTCGCCAGATGGAAACTCGATTCGAAACCAAATTTCACTTGAATTATAACCTAATATGATCCAACTTCCAGTTAGTTTTTACGATCCTGGTGACGGATGCTGTAATGTAAGATTAAACCCCCAACCTGGCGATTTTCGCGACCGAATCTCGATCAATCAATGGGAGCTATGGTATCTTCCTCTTTTAACCTCACTCTCATCTATAATTTCCCCATCAAAGGGGAAGATAAATCGATAAATCAATTTAAATAAATTAATTAAAGTACGGATATTTGATATTGTCCCCGAATAAAAAGAGGAAGATCAAAACAATAGGCCCATTTTAATTATCCTGATAGTGTTAATACCCACCAGCTATCACGGATATCGTTGATTATCCCGAACAAATAGGGTTTAATTTATGCGTAATTTATA
Organism: uncultured Thermotogae bacterium; assembly: GCA_964649445.1. Lineage (GTDB taxonomy): Bacteria > Bipolaricaulota > Bipolaricaulia > M55B111 > M55B111 > JAGXLP01. The sequence continues at coordinate 17,029 of CAZYPS010000018.1, forward strand.
ACTCACTACGATAGGTTGATATTCACAGGGAGGTTATTGATTAAATGACTGACGAAAAAGGAAGGGTAGCAGACCCGAGTCTCGCCCCTCAGGGGTGGAAAAAGATAGATTGGGTAGAATCTCACATGCCGGTAATGGCGGAAATAGAAGACGAAATTTCCCGGAAGAAGCCTTTCGCGGGACATAAATTCGGCGTAAGCATTCACCTTGAGGCAAAGACAGCCAGACTCGCACTGGCTCTAAAGGCCGGAGGCGGGGAAGTTTACATAACCAGCAGCAATCCTTTATCGACCCAGGACGACGTTGCAGCGGCACTAAACGAAGAGGAGAATATTACCGTATTTTCTCGATGGGGGGTTAGCGAAGAAGAATATGAGAAACAGCTTGAACAGGTTCTAATAAACAACCCCGATCTGATAATTGATGACGGGGGAGACCTCGTAAAGCAGCTGCACGGACCATTAGAGGACCTGAGCGATGGAATAATCGGAGGCGCGGAGGAAACTACTACGGGGGTAAATAGGTTACGTGTCCTGGATCGTGAAGGGGAACTAAACTTTCCCATGTTCGCCGTAAACGACGCCAGAATGAAATACCTCTTCGATAACCGCTATGGCACGGGGCAATCGACCTGGGACGCTATAACGCGAAATACCAACCTCACAGTTGCCGGCAGTACGGTGGTCGTTGTTGGTTACGGCTGGTGTGGAAAAGGGATCGCTAGAATAGCGGACGGAATGGGAGCAGAGGTAATTGTCGTCGAAGTCGATCCCGTAAAAGCGTTGGAAGCAAAAATGGATGGCCATCGGGTCATGAACATCAAGAAAGCCGCTCCCGAAGGGGACTTCTTCATAACCTCAACGAGCAATATTGACGCAATCCCTGCTGAAGCTCTAAAGGAGTTAAAGGACCAGGCAATACTGGCAAACGCCGGCCACTTTGATGTCGAAATCGATATAGATGCTCTGGAAGACCTTTCCACGAGCCGAGAGGAAGTCAGGAACAACGTTGAACGGTTTACTTTCGAAGACGGAAGAGAAATATACCTGATGGCAGAGGGCCGCCTGGTGAATCTGGCAGCCGGGGACGGACATCCAACTGAAATAATGGATATCAGTTTTGGTCTTCAAACTCTCACGATCAAACACGTTCTCGATTCTGATCAGCTGGAGAACAAGCTTTATTCCGTTCCAGAAGAAGTAGACAGGACTGTAGCTGAATTAAAGTTGAAGAGTCTCGGAGTAGATCTGGATGAACTAACAGAAGCTCAGGTTGAATACATGAAAAATTACAGCTGACTAGAGGTAATCCTGGGGTACGCTTTCGTCTTCCCGAAGTTCTTCGAGGTCGTCCAGTTCGAAATAGTCGAGGAAATACTGGGTAACGGAAAGAAGCTTGGTCCGTCCTTCTTTCTCGGATTTGACAAAGTTACGTTCTATTAGCTGGTCTATATGGTCGTAAGCCCCGTTTCCTCTTATATCAACTACTTCCTTCTGGAGGACGGGGCTGTTGTAAGCAATCACGGAAAGTGTTCTTAATACGCCCCTGGACATGTCCTGATGGGGTGCCAGGTGCTTCACTCTATCAAGCAACTTCCGCTTTATTCTGAAACAGTACTTGTCGTTATTCTCATCGAGCTTCAAACCACGATCGGGGTGGCTTAAATCCCGTCTCAAATCCTCAAGTTCTTCTTCAATGGCATCTTCCGGTAGACCCGTGAGATCAAGAAGTTCGGACTTTGAAACCGGTTCGCTGGCAAGAAATAAGGCTGCTTCGATGATGGACTTTGGAGAGGTATCGGGAGAACGATCCCGGGACTCGGAATTACTCATCTTCTTCAGCCGGCTCCGTCACCGTTTCCTCGGGAGTGTCATCGCTGGCTAATTCAACTTTTATTTCGCTGAACGGACTTTCCTGCTTGCACCTGACTTTGCCTTCCGATTGAAGATGTAGTAGTTCCATAAATGTGTGGAATTTTTCCTCTTTAGTCTCCCGATCAAGCAAAGTTGAAAATAGTACTTCTTTCCCTCGGGAGAACTTTTCCTTGACCTTTCTGTAAAGCCGCTGAAGTTTGACCTGAAAGTTATCTTCACCGCCCAGATCCATCCCCCAATTGTAGGAAGACTCTTCCTCCTCCGTTTCCAGGCGCTCCTCCCTTCTTTCGTAAACCTCGACCGCGCTGGAGAAAGCCTGGCTTAATTCATCCTTGGTAACAGCTCTTTCACTCATTCGTTTCAGCGGGAGTTCTAACTCCGGAACGTAGCTCTCACTTTCGAATTCCTCGTAACCCCAGAAACCCGCGCCTGAACCTTCCTCCAGTTCTTCTTCCTCGTCTTCCTGGTCCCTACTTTCTAACCTTTCAGCTTTGGCTCTAAGCAATACAGCGCAAGTCAAAACCATTCGACCAGAAATTTTAAGGTTTTTGCCACCCAGTTCGTCGAGCTCGCTCATGAACCCCGAAGCCAGTTCAGTTACCGATACCTTCCACGGGTCCGTACTACAGGTATACTCGTCCAACCTCTCCCGCCAGTCCGGTCGAGTCAGACCACTAACCGTTACCGGGGATCCTTCTTGTCCCGCAAGTTTTTTCTCATCTTCCTGGTCTTCGACCATATTGACCCCTTTTCAATTTAACTTGATGGATAGAACCTCGGACTGGCTGTCGTTCATCGTAACTCCGAAAACCTGGTCCGCATGTTTGGCCGTCTCCTCGTTATGGGAGATCAAAATTAGCTGGGCGTCAGAAGAGTACTCCTCGAGCAAATCCGCAACCTTTTCCGATCTTCGCTGGTCTAGTGCCGCGTCGATCTCGTCCATCACATAAACCGGGGCCGGATTCATTTCCTGAAGAGCAAATATAAAGGCAATTGCGGTCAACGTTTTCTCACCGCCCGACAGGGAATCAAGCACTATGAGTTCCTTACCCGGAGGATGGGCTTTAATCAACAGACCCGACTCTATGTCGCCCTCACGACTTAGTTCAAGGTGGGCGCTCCCTCCATCAAAGAGCTTTTGGAATATTTCCTCGAAATACTCCGAAAGTTCTTCCATGGTGGAGTAGAATTTTTCCTTCTTTTCTTCCTCAATTTTTCCGATAAGCCTCTCCACTTCTCTCTTTTCTTTCCGCAGACGTTTTAGCTTGTCCTCCAGGTCCTCAACCTGGTTCTTGAAATCTTCGTACTCGTCAATTGCTTTCATGTTCACCGGCTGGAGGCGGTCGAGATCCCTTTTTAGATTTCGCTTCTTTGTAATCAATTCCTTTAGCGGCTGGTCAAGAAAGTCGAGGTCTTCCTCCGGCTCGTTTAAGTTTTTGAGATCGCGCTTTACTCCCTGAATATCCTTTTCTACGTTATCCTTTTTCCGCTTCTGACTCTCAGTTTTTCGGTAGAGGTCTTTTTGACGTTTTTTGAGCTCTCCCAATTCCGATTCAAGTTTATCGACTTTTTCTTTAAGCTCTTTGTCCATCTCAGTACGTTCCTCAAGCTGTTTCTCCTTTTTCTCGAGCTTCTTTTTGAGGTTCTCGAGCTCCTTTTTGCCCTCTTCTATTTTATTTTCAAGTCGGTTAATTCTCTTCTTTTTAGTCTCAATTTTTTCTTTCAGGTCTTCCTTCCTCTTATTTGACGAGTTGCTCCGTTTCTTTTTGGAAGTTCCCCCGCTGACCGCGCCACCTCTGCTTAACACGTCACCGTCCAGGGTCACAACTCTGACGTTCTCGGCTTCCTCTACCGCTTCCAGGTCCTCCGCAATCAAGGTATCCTTGCATACATACTGGAAAGCCCGCTGATATTTGGAATCAAAATCTACCAGCTCTATAGCGTAATCGATAACCCCGGACATTTTCAGTGCCTTCTTCGAGGCCTGGCTCATCCTACTCCCTGAGATGCTTCTCAGAGGTAAGAACCTCGCCCGACCAAGGTTATTTTCTTTCAAGTAATTTACCGACTCGATCGCCGTTGAGCGTGTATCAACAACGAGATCCTGCAGGTGCCCACCTATCGTGGTTTCGAGAGCCACCTGGTATCTGGGCTCGACCTCCATCAAACCCTGAATTGTCCCGTAAATACCTCCTCGATCCCTATCAAGCAGCGCCTTAACCGAGCGCTTTTTCCGGGTGGACTTCGACTTTGACTGGTTTTTGAGCTTCTTTAGTTCTTTTACAGTTTCCTTAAGATTATCCAGTTCCTTTTCCTGTGATCTGATATCTCCTCTCTTTTGAACCAGATCCATCTTTACCTGTTCGACTTCCTTGGAGAGCTTCTTCTCCTGATCCCCCTCACGTTCCTCCCTGAGTTCTTTTAACTCCTTTTCCTTTTTCTCAGCTTTTTTGTCGGCTGCTTCGAGGCGTTCTTCCAGCCCGGAGAGTTTCTCATTTATTCTTTTTTCTTTCTTCTGGAACTTATCTAACTCCTCTCGCTTGTTTCTAACCTTTTTATGATCAATGGATTTTTCCACCAGTTCGAGTTCTTCTTCCTTCTCCTTATAATCCAGCGCCGCATTTCTTTCCTTCTCCAGCCGATTAAGCTGACTTCGGCGCTCACCCAGAATCACTCGATTTGTCATCAACTTTTCTTTGACGTCCCTGAGGTCCCGGATCGCCTGTTGCTTCCTTTCATCGTATTCGCTAATACCCGCCAGACGATCGATTATCTCCCGTCTGTTGGTAGAACTCATGTTGATTATTTCCGTAACTTTTCCCTGATTAACTATGTGATGTCGACTGGGATCCATGTTGGCTTCGTCCAGAATATCGTCAATAACGGATCTTTTACAGTTTTTTCCCATAAACTTGTAAGCAGAGGAATTCTGAGTAACCTTACGCCCAATCGTTATCTCTTCCGGATTTTCTCCGTTTTCGAGCACTTCACCGACTATATCGGAAAACCTATCGTCGCTGTTATCGAGAGTGATCGTTACCCGGGCTCTGTCCGCGGGTGTCCCGTCTTCACCTCCGTTGTAAATCAGCTGGCTTAATTTATTGGCACGTAATTTTGATGACCTCTGCCCCATGACGAAGGTCAAGCCGTCAATGATGTTCGACTTTCCGGAGCCATTTTCGCCTATGATAGCGGTCATCCCCTGTTTTTGAAACGGGATGGTCGTCTTTTTCTTAAACGACTTGAAGCCTCGAAGAATCAAATTATTTAAGATTGACATATATTAATTGATAAAATTTCACAACATGTAATATTTTTAACCAACCACGAAAGCATTCATACCGTTTCAGGTCCAGACAACCCGGAACCTCACCGATTAATCAGGTCCAATATAGCGTCACTGCAACTAACCCAACCACGATGCCACTGGCTGCCACTAGAAGATTTCTTCTCGCCGAAGCTTTATAATTCTCCTCGATTGATGATAATCTTTTCTCGTTCTCGAAGGTATTTTCTCTGATATTTTTCAGATTATCTTTAATTTCCACCAGGTCCGTCCTTAAACCAGTCAGATCGTTTCTAATCGTCCTTAACTCTTCGGCCAGATCACCTGTCCTTTGTTCTTCGTCCGAGGCTTCCTGTTTTAGTTTGTCCATCTCTTCTACCAAAGTTTCTACATTATTCTGGAGCGTATCGACTTTCTCGGTTAATTCGGGTATATTCTCCCACCGTTCTTCGCCCTCGGATATTCTGTCTTTTAGTGCAGCGAGTGAATCACTAATTTCCACCTGGTCTTCTTCTAACCTGGAGATCATGGACCTGTTTGAATTCACTGCTTCCTCTGTCCTTTTGCTGGTGGAGTCCAGTTCTTCTACGCTTTCTTCGAGACTATTGATCCTTTCTCGTAACTGGTCGATCTCCTCCATGGTAACGGGTTCCTCGTCCTGTCCCTGGGCTGAGATAGGAAAGGAAAGAGCTATTACCAGGGCAAATATCATCGCCCCCGTTCTGATCGGTAACCTGGTCAAAATTACACCTCCCTAACGGAATAATAGGTAAACGAGAGGATATAAACGAGGAGGGCTGTCAAAAATAACAATTACCTTTGTGGCACCAGCAAGTGATCTCTGAAACCCCGCCTCGCCAACACACACAGCAAGGGAATTTTAGTTACCGGAAAGCTTTAACCAATCGTTTTTTCACCCAACTAAGCCCGGCTTTTACAGAAGACCTGCCAGGCGTCTAACGTGGGACTTTTCCTCCTCGATTATTTTCTTTATCAAATCTCTATCTTCACTTGACTTTCCTAGCTCAAGTATCTCGTAGTAATAGAGGATCGTATCCTTCTCCAGTGATATTGCGATTGTTAGAAGTTCGTCCCTGCCTTCCACACTTTTTGCAGCCTGGATATTCTCGTTCGCCGAGTTGAAGATCTTGGAATCGGCAAGTGCTTTGAGATAAGAGTCTTCGAGGCTTCCATAGAGCAAGGAGTTAATATCTTCCCCTCTTTCCAGTTCTGCCTCACCAAGCATCTCCCGGAACGTATTTTTGTGACTGACTTCCTGTACCGCCAGATCCTGAAACAGTTCTTCTAATTCCTGCTCCTCGACCTCGGGAACCATACCTTCGTAGAATTGTTTGCCGTTTTCCTCGATCTCAATAGCTATTTTTAACGTTTCTTCTGCCGAAAATGGAATATTGGTCATTTTTACCTCCCAGTGTTAAATAACTCCCGTTAAAAGCCAAGTTAGCATCAAAACTATTCAGAACACGCAAGGTAAATATATCGGGCATACCGGTTTAAATCAAACCTATACCGGTATCCATCCGGAATAGCGTCGGATTGCGCCCGATTACCTGTTGAATTAGGGCGAAGGTCCTAAGCACCGTCAAATACGGTTGGAATTACCGCCGCGACCACCCTTCCCGGTAGAGCCTTTTTATACTTTAAAAGAACAATTCAGTAAAGTAATATTGGGCAAACCTGAGGTAAAGATTTTTAAAGAATTAACGGTAGGAGGTAGTGATAAAGTTGAATTGCATAACGGATAAGATAAATGAGAGTAGTGCAGAAGGTGACCTAACCCAAAAACCATGAAAAACGTAACTGGCTTACGATGTGTTTCCTGTGGTAAAGTTTACGGACCCGATAAACTCGACTATACCTGTCCCGAGTGCGGAACGAGGAAAGGGACGCTGGAGGTACTTTACGATTACGAATCATCAGGCGAAGAGTTCAAAGAAAAAGTTGACCAAGGACCCGTCACGGATATCAAGAGATATTCACCACTCCTCCCGATTGAAAACCTGGAAAACCTTCCACCGCTTAGAATCGGAGGTACTCCGCTGTACGAGTTTCACGAACTAACGGACGAACTCGATCAGGTTTGGATAAAAGACGACAGTGGCAACCCGACCGCCTCCTACAAGGACCGAGCAACGGCACTGGCAATCGCGGCAGCACGACAAAAGAACATCGGAACGATGACCTGCGCTTCAACCGGAAACGCTGCGAGTTCCCTCGCCGGGCTAGCTGCTGCATCCAGAATGGAAACAGTCATATTTGTTCCTGCTGCCGCACCGGAAGCAAAAATCGCCCAGCTTCTCGTCTACGGAGCAAACGTCTTTGCTGTGGAAGGTAGTTACGATGAGGCGTACGATCTCTGCCTCGAAGCCGCCGAAAAGTATAGCTGGTACAATCGTTCCGCCGCAATACATCCCTACCTGGTAGAAGGTAAAAAGACCGGCGCACTGGAGATGGCAAACCAATTGAACTGGAAAGTTCCCGACAAAGTTTTTGTATCCGTAGGCGATGGTTCGATAGTTAGCGGTCTCTGTAAAGGCTTTAAAGAACTCGTAAATATCGACTTAATAGACGAGGCGCCTCAGGTAATAGGTGTCCAGGCTGAAGGTGCGGACACAATAGCTAAAGCCTTTGACCGATACGAGGGCGGAGAAGTCGAAATAATGGAGCAATCCGCAAGCACGGTCGCGGACAGTATATCAGTGGGCAAACCCCGTGATATAGTCAAAGCCGTCAAGTACACTTATGAAAACGGGGGTCGTTTCCTGACCGTTTCTGACGAGGAAATTACCTCGGGACTCATCGAACTCGCCCGAAAACGAGGAGTATTTGCAGAACCGGCTGCTGCTGCTGCTTACGCGGGTCTGAAGAAGGCTCTAAATAGAGGCGATCTCGCCGACAGTAATGAGGTTGGAGTCTTCATTACCGGAAGCGGTCTAAAAGACGTAAACGCGGCAAGAAAGGGCGTAGAAGGTCCAATGAATGTTTCTCCGGAACTATCCGATGTGGAACGGGCTCTGGACGAAAGCGGTCTCAACTTTGGAAGCTAGACTTAAGGAGTCTTCTCTGTAACTGACTTGACTATAAAATATAGCTTAAGCTGATTTCCTCGGGGGTAGTAATGGAATTAGAAATGACGGTTAACGGAAAGCATATAGAGAAACAGGTTGACGGGGACAAGCGATTGATCGATTTGTTGAGGGAAGACCTTGGCTTCACGGGCGTAAAGGAAGGTTGCGGAGTGGGTGAATGTGGAGCCTGTACCGTCCTGGTCGACGGTAAGTCCGTCTTATCGTGCCTTACACGAGTAGCCCAGGTAGACGGAAAGGAGGTTCTCACGGTTGAAGGTCTGTCCGAAGACGACGATCTTCACCCTATCCAGCAGGCATTCGTGGAAACTGGAGGCGTCCAGTGTGGCTTTTGCACCCCCGGTTTCATAATGGTAGCGCTCGAATTGTTGGAACAGAACCCTGATCCAACGAGGGAAGAAATTCGGGAATGGATAGAAGGAAACATCTGCCGTTGTACGGGCTATGTTAAGATCGTCGATGCGTTAGAGTTAGCTGCCGAAAGCATGAGGTCAGTGGAGGATAAAGTTGAAACCTGAACCCGGGGACTCCAACGCAATAGTTCTTGCCGCCGGTAAGGGAGAAAGGTACGATGGGATAAAGCAGCTTGCCACCATAAATGAAAAACCGGTGCTCCAGCACGTCCTGGACTCCGTGAGAGAAATCAACTGGAGTTTCAATCCCATACTGGTCCTCGGTTATAAAGCTAACCGTATCTCAAGTTCGATCAACCCAGAAGGCTTTAGAGTAGTCGAAAATCCCGACTGGGAGGAGGGAATGAGCACATCGTTAAAAAAAGGAGTTTCCGAGACACCCGAACACACCTCGGGATTTATTTTTTTTCTTGGTGACATGCCACTCGTTCGCTCCCCGATAATAACCAAAGTCCTGAAGAAGGCAGCTGACGGAGCTTCTATCGTAGCACCGGTTTTTCAAGGGGAACGGGGTTTTCCCGTATACCTCCCTGGCAAATGGAGATCTCAGCTAATCTCCGACGTGAGCGGGGACCAAGGCGCCAGAAGAATAATAAGACAAAATCGGGAAGACTTTACTCAAGTAGAGACTGATGATCGAGGCGTTGTCACGGACTTAAACCAGAAAAGTGACCTGGCCCGAATAAAATCCTATCTGACAGAGGAGGGAGCGGAAATTGGCGTTTGATCTACTGGTACCCGAAGACGAAGAATCACTGTTTTCCCTTATAGAAGAATATGACTATAGATTACTGGCCGGGGGTACTGACCTCTTCGTAAAGATGGAGAAAAAACAGATAAATCCCGACCGTGTAATAGACTTAACGAAAGTACTGTCAGGACCGAAGGTGGAAGACAGAGGAGAAACGATTTCTATCCTCGCGACGGCAACTTTCCAGGAAATTGCCGAATCATCTCTCATAAAAAATGAATTCCCCGTCCTGGCTCAATCCGCCAGAGCTGTGGGAGCCACACAATTGAGAAATATGGCAACTATCGGCGGGAACGTATGCAATGCTTCCCCGTCAGCGGATTCTCTTATAGCTCTTTACCTTCTGAACGGAGAGTTAACGCTCGCAAGCCGGGAAGGAGAACGACGGATACCGATCAGAGAATTTATAACCGGACCGGGAAAAACGGATCTCTCCCCGGGTGAATACCTGAAGAGCCTGGAAATCCCTAAGGTCTCGGAGAACTTCATTCAATACTTCAAAAAAGTAGGTCGGAGGAACGCACTGGACATTGCCGTTTGCACCATGGGCTATCTGTTGAGGGAAGAAGATGGCAGAATCGAGGAACTAAGACTCGCCTACGGCGCCGTTGCCCCGACCGTGATAAGAGTTACTTCAGCAGAGGACTACCTTCAGGGCAAAGAGTTGAACCGAGAAACCATCGCGGAGGCAAAAGACCTGGTTAGGTCGGAAATATCGCCGATCAGCGATATACGGGGTTCGGCGGAATATCGAGAAAAGGTAGCAGTTCGACTGGTTGAAAAAATAGCGGACAAATATAAATCCTGTCTATGAAATTTGACTATTTAATAAAGAACGGCAACCTGGTCTCCCGGGGTGAATCCTTCAAAGCTGATATTGGAATTACTGCCGATAAAATATCCGCAATTGGGAATGACATCGAAACGTATGAAGCGGAAAACCTCTACGATGCCGAAGGTTGTTACGTGACGCCAGGCTTTATCGATTCCCACACGCACATGAGCCTTCCCGTCTCGGGCATGGTATCCTCCGACGATTTTTTCACTGGTGGTAGAGCTGGTGCCCGGGGTGGTGTCACTACCATAATCGATTTTACCACTCCCCAGCCCGACCAGACACCCGGGGAAGCAATTAGAGAGAGGAAAGAAGAAGCTGGTATTTCCCCGATAGACTTTTCCTTCCACGGAACACTTTACGGATACGATTCCCTAGGACCGGAAGACCTTAGGGAAGCTATGGAAATGGGCGTAACGTCCTTTAAATTCTTCACGGCTTACGGGGAATCGAACAGGCGGACTCAGGATGGAGAACTAGTTGAAGCTCTGACCGAAATAGGGAAACTTGGCGGTCTAGCCATGGTCCACTGTGAAAACGACGAAATAATTGTCAAAAAGCAAGAGGAATTGGAGTCTGCCGGAAAAAGCTCAATAGAATACCACCCCATCAGCAGACCGGATTACTCCGAATCGGAAGCTGTCGGAAAGGTCGTTCACCTAGCTGACGTAGCCAAAAGTAACTTACACCTCGCCCACCTGACTACGAGGGAAAGCTTAGAATTTCTGGGTCGAGGAGTAAAATCAGGGATCAACGTTACTGGCGAAACCTGCCCCCAGTACCTTTTACTAACAGAAGCCGAGTACGAGCCCGAGAACGGACACCGTTACGCCGCCACTCCTCCTCTTCGACGGGACGAGGACCGTGAAGCTCTCTGGGATGCACTGGCCAGCGGACTACTGAACTCCGTGGCAACTGATCACTGTCCGTTCCAAAACGATCAGAAAGACGAATTTGAGAATGATTTTCTGAGAATACCTCAGGGGTTGCCAGGAATAGAGACCCTGGGATCTCTCCTGTTTTCGGAGGGTGTTAAGAAGGACCGGTTATCAATCGGACGAATGGTGGAATTAATTTCCGAAAACCCGTCAAGAAGGTTTGGCCTTTACCCCGAAAAAGGCAGCTTGACTGTTGGAACAGATGCGGACATAGTGGTCTTAGACCCGGATAGATCAAAGTCGATCGAACCCGACAACTTACACATGAATACCGACTTCAATCCGTTCAGGGGCAAAACCACCCGGGGGTGGCCGCGTTTCGTATTCCTCCGAGGAAGACCAATTCTTAAAGGAGAGAAATTCCTGGGCAGTAAAGGCGGAGGAAATTGGATTAATCGAGACCAAGAAACCAATTGAGGTGACACTGTAATGGAAGATAACGTCATTGAAGATGCGAGAAACCGTCTTACCAAGAAAATTAAGGAGGAAGGAGAAGTACTGGGAGAGGAATTTCTCAAAGTGGACAGCTTTTTAAACCATAAAGTAGCGCCCTCCCTGTTAAACGAGGTCGGAAAGGCTATCGCCAAGAAATTCGAGGATCTTGGAATAACAAAAGTTCTTACGGCAGAGGCGGCGGGAAACATAATCGCCTATACGACGGCAGCAAACCTGCTCCACGAAGAACCTAACGTAGAGGTTGTTTACGCAAAAAAAGGTGTTCCAACGACAATGAGCGGGGAAGAAATTCGGACGATAAAGTCCCCGACGAAAAAAAACAAAACGACTCTCGCCGTTTCAGGAAATTACTTCAACCCGGATGACCGGGTGCTGATAGTGGACGATTTTCTCTTTACGGGAAGGACTGCAAGCACTCTGGCGGAGATAATGGAAGCTCTCTCCGTTACGGTAGTAGGCTACGGTTTTGTCATTCGTAAATCGGGCTCCGGCGGTTACAAAAAACTGAGTAAAGAAGAAAAGCCGATTTTTTCACTGATTGAAATAGAATCGATGGACCCCCAGACGGGCCATATTTCTTTCATAAACTGATCGACTCTCGTTACCCTACCACTTTAAAGAGACCTCACCGAAACCGGGAATTGTTTTACTCAATTCTTTCACCAACCGCGGATTCATCCCTCTGTCTCGAATAGCTGCTCTCTGTTATTTACCTGGATGCCGGATAAGCTCACGTTTACGTGTAAGTCCCTCACTTTGGAAACCGTTCAGGAAAATCCTATCGGAGGCCGAGCGGGCACGGTTCCACCCTTTCGGTGGTCCTTGCTTCCGTCCTCCGGGCTTCCCGGACCGAGAAATTTCCGACTCGCGTGCTCAAACTGTCCCCTTCATGGTAGTGGAACTCTTTTGGAGTAAGTATCACTCATAAACAGTTAAACTTACTTGGTTATGGTAATATCCCTCACCAGTCCAGCACTCAATTGGAGCCTCAATCCGTATACTGAAAATATTTGTCATA
>CAZYPS010000019.1:0-28677 GCA_964649445.1 uncultured Thermotogae bacterium
TAATTTTATAAGTTTGGACATAGATTAAACTCCGTCAGCCAGATAAGCTGAAAAAAGGGCTAAAATATAAAATGAACCTGTTGTTCATGGATTGTATTTCGTTTTATATATTGAAAAAACTGAGAAAAACAATCTATTCAGACACATGACGAACTACAAAAACAGGGGAGGCAGTTAGAAATTAAATCAAATAAAACCTTAAAAATCATTGCAGCCACAGTTGGTACATTGTTCATCCTGTTTGCTGGTTTCGTAGGCTGGGTGTATTTTTCCACACTTCAACCCGATCAGGTTCAACCCGCTCCGGTAACCACAAATCAGGATGCACCACTTATATCGGATAAGGACGGGATAAAATTGCTGACCTGGAACGTCCAGTTCTTGGCGGGGAAAGGTTACTATTTTTATTACAAAGGTGGTTCCGATACAAGGCCAACCTCTGAGGATATAATCAAGACTACTGAAGAAGTAGCCGGGTTAATAAAAGAGGAAGAGCCGGATATTATACTGCTTCAGGAAGTCGACGACGGAGCGAAACGAACGGACCACGAAGACCAACTTGAGAAGCTGTTAGCCCACCTACCGAATGAATACAACTCTCATGCTTCCGCATTCTACTGGAAGGCAGCTTTTGCGCCACATCCTAAAATCCTGGGATCGGTTGGGATGAAATTATCAGTAATATCCAGATATAAAATTGAGACCGCAACCCGTTACCAGCTCCCCTTAAAACCGGATAACTGGTTCGTAAGACAGTTCGATCTCAAACGAGCGGTTTTGGAAGTCAGGTTTCCAAGGGATGAAGGAAAAGACCTCGTGGTATTTAATACTCACCTGACTGCGTTTTCATTTGGTTCCGACGTCAGAAGACGACAGATCGAGGAAATTCACTCACTACTGAACGAAAAATCATCGGACGGCACTCCCTGGATTATAGGTGGGGACTTCAACCTGGAGCCTCCCGGAAACGGAAAACCGGGGAGGCAAGGAGAAGAGGTAATAAAACCGCTATATGAAGAATACCGAGCGGTACCAGGTTACGAGGAGGTAAACGGACCAAACCCTGAAGATTGGTATACCCACTTCCCGAACGACCCCGATATAAATAGCCCAAACAAGACAATTGACTACTTCTTTCTCTCGGACAATCTATCCCTGGGTGAGCATTACGTGAGGCAGGAAGATACTCTCGATATTTCCGATCATCTGCCTGTGGTAGCGGAAGTTAGGTTATCCGGAACTTAGCAAACCTATAGAAAACCCCGCCCAGACGGACGGGGTTTGGAAGGGAGTTATTTTAACTTTAACCAGACTTCCTATAAAAGAACCCTTAGTAATACTTCAAGTACTTTTCCAGTTCCCAGTCAGTTACGTTTACCTGGTAATCCCGAGCCTCGGTGCGTTTAGCTCTGAGATAATTTTCCATGATATGAGAACCCAGCACCTCGGTAATCACGTCGTCGTCTTCCAGAGCATCGAGAGCTTCTGAGAGGCTGCCTGGTAGCGAACCGATACCCCGTTCCGCTTTGGTTCCGGCTTTCATTTCGTAAAGATCCTCTTCGACGGGTTCGGGAGGTTCGATCTCTTCTTCAATTCCGTGCAGGCCGGCCTTCAGTATACCGGCAAACGCCAGATAAGGATTTGCTGTCGGATCGGGGCTTCTAAATTCCAGTCTCGTTGAAGTTTCGGGAGTACTCGTGTGAGGAACCCTGATAAGAACTGACCGATTATGACGGCCCCAGGAGATATTTACCGGCGCTTCGTATCCAGGAACCAGACGCTTAAAGGAATTTATCGTCGGGTTGGACAGAGCCGTCAGCGCGCCGATATGCTCTATCAAACCACCAATAAAGTGTAACGCTCTGTCGGAAAGTTCGTAGGGTTTGTCCGGCTGATAGAAACAGTTCTCCCCGTCCTCCTCCAGAGAAATATGTGTATGCATGCCCGATCCGTTGATCTCCTCGTACGGTTTTGGCATGAATGTAGCATTTAACCCGTGCTTCAACGCAATTGTCTTTGTCGTTGTTTTAAAAGTGATTAACTGGTCAGCCAGAGATACTGCCTCATCGTACTGGAAATCAATTTCGTGCTGACTCGCGGCAACCTCGTGATGCGCTGCTTCAACTTGGAATCCCATCTTTTCCAGGCTTATCACTATGTCCTTTCGTGCCTCTTCTCCTTTGTCAACAGGCATCAAGTCAAAGTAACCACCCTGATCGTGGAGCTCGGTTGAACTATTCCGAAGCTCCCTTTCCCCGTCGCTCCTGAACATGAAAAACTCCGGTTCGGCTCCAACGAACATCTTGAGCCCCTTTTTTTCGGCCTCCTTTTGCACCTTCCTCAGCCTATAGCGAGGATCACCTTCAAAGGGTTCTCCGTCCGGCATGTGGACGTCACATATCAGCCTGGCATTGCCGTATTCCTCCCCTTCGCTCGTCACGGATTTCCAGGGATAAATCTTTAACGTATCCAGGTCCGGGCGAAGATACATATCCGATTCACAAATCCTCGCAAACCCTTCTATAGAGGACCCATCGAACGCTATACCTTCTTCCAGCGCCTTTGGCAACTCGTCCAGGGTTATTTCCACGTCCTTTGGAATCCCTAGGATGTCAGTAAACTGTAATCTTATGAATTTAACGTCTTTTTCTTCGAGCGAGAAGACCGCATCTTCAATCTCTGTTTTATCTATGTCTTTTTCCACCTTAAATCGACCCCCAGCTTTGATATTATAAACTTATAAGAGGATTATAAGATAGAATAGACGTTTGTCAAGGTTTATGGGAAATATTCAAAGATATGTTTGATATTTTACGTTTTAACCATATAATCGTACCATACAGGAGTCACTAATTGCATTTCTGCAAGGAGGGGACAATGAACGAAAATAAGTTGAATAAACAGATCCTGAAATCCTTTATGGAGGACGGTAGAAAGTCGATCAGGAAAGTTGCCAGAGACCTGGACGTTTCACCTTCGACCGTGAGCAACCATCTGGAAGGGATGTTAGAGAACGGAACGATCAAACGATTTAAACCTGCGATAGATTACGAAAAACTGGGGCTCGATCTAACTGCTATTACCAAGATCCAGGCAAAAGGGAGTGAAATTGCGGATATAGTGAAAAGGCTCAAAAAAGAGGGTAGTCTAACCCACGTTTACGAAATTACGGGCGAGTTCGATATCCTCGTCATCGGAAAGTTCAACAGCCGGGAAAACATGAATAAGGAAATAAAGCGGATGCTTAATTTTTCAGCGGTTGAGCGGGCCGACACCTCCATTGTACTCAACGCAGTAAAGGAGGACGCCAGCATAGAACTTAACGATTATCGGTAGTACCACCCCTACTATGAGCCATAAGTCCGCAGAATACAACCTCTTATATTGTGTAAACGTTAGAGATCACACAATGAAAAACACAAGAGCCCTTTCCCCCTCACCATCGATGGTGAACCTGCTCTTTTATCAGTTCCTCGTAAACGTTTCTTGCCTCCTCCAATACTTCGGGGGGCAATTCCGGTAGATCACTCGATTTCGCGTTATCCCTAACGTGCCCTTTGCTCTTTGCTCCGGGAATAACAGCGCTGACCTCATCGTGAGAGAGTATCCACTTTATTGCCATTTGAGCCATAGAGTACTGGTCGGGCTTCACTTCCTCGAGTCTATCTACCGCTTCCAAACCTGTTTCAAAATCCACCCCGGCGAAGGTCTCGCCCACGTCGAATGCTTCACCGTCGCGGTTGAAGTTCCTGTGATCGTTTTCCGGAAAATCCGCATTTTTGCCGTATTTGCCCGTTAATAACCCGCTCGCCAGCGGTACTCGCGGAATTACCGCCACGTTTTCCTCCCTGCAGCGTCTCAAAAACAGGTCCGCGGGGCGCTGCCTAAATATGTTGAAGATAATCTGGACGCTTGTCAGACCCGGGTATTCAATAGCTTTAAGTCCTTCTTCCACCTTTTCAACACTTACACCGTAATATTGAATTTTTCCTTTTTCGACAAATTCTTCGAGTGCCTCAAAGATCTCCGGTCTATAGTAAACTTCGGTCGGCGGGCAGTGAAGTTGTATCAGGTCAATGGTATCCACTCCGAGATTTTCCAGCGATCGATCCAGAAATCGTTCGAGGTTCTCCTTCGTATAGCGCTCCGATTTATGAGGATCGAGACGGCGACCAAATTTTGTCGCGACATATATCCGTTCGTTCGTTTCCTCAAGCACCTTAGCTATTCTTTTTTCACTTAAACCATCTCCGTATACATCAGCTGTATCGAAGAAATTGATTCCCTGATCTATCGCCTCTCGCAAAACTTCCAGTGCCTGTTTCTCGTCCACATCTCCCCAGGCGTCGCTCCCCAGGGCCCAGGTACCGAGCCCGACTTCACTCACATTCCAGCCCGTTTTTCCAAATTCCCTGTATTGCATGGTGAACCACCTCTATTTTTTTCATTTCGTTTACGTAGATCGGCTTTCCACGATTTTATAGTATTTTAATTCGTCGTGAGAATCAAAGATTTCGCTGGACTACAGTTAGGCCGGCCTCAATTAGATTTCACCGATAAGCCTTTACATAGGGGAGGCCACAACTATACAGTGAGGAAGACTGTCCACACCATGACCAGTATCAACAGTGAAGGTTCCAGTGGCACTATCGGTATGAAAATTCCAGGAGGACCGATCAACTCCAAATTAACCGGTACTTCTGGAAAAACTCGTAAAGCTTTTGAATTAAAGACGAGCTGCCCCGAAAGGGGTTCGGTGCAGCTCGCTCCAGCAGGTTAAGAAAATAACTCAATCCATTCGATCTGGAACTAAATTTACCTGGCTGTATGGGTTAAGTTCGTTCGGTCTGAACCGGTTAACCGTAACATTCACGTCTTCACCCCTCACTTCCACAGTCAGGTAGTTGTAGTCCAGTTTTCTCCGGTCCCCCTGCCAGTAGTGGTCTTTAGGGTAGTCCTCTGGCATCTGGTTAGAAGACAATCCCTGCTCCCCTCCGCCACCTCCAACCACGAAGTAGCGAATCCCGTCCACTATGAAAGCTTCGGTTGCGTGGTTGTGGCCGGTAAATACTGTGATGTCGATCTTATCGGCGTAAGTTTTCAATAGAGAATGAGGGTTTTGCTCCTCGGGCAGAGGACCGAAACCCGACCGGGAAAAGACAGGATAATGTAGTGTCAGAAACGCGTGGTCCTTGTTCAGCGCTACCGCCTCATCCAGCCAGTTTGAAAGTAACTCCATCTGTTTTTCGTAACTTGGGGTAGATTTATGCCAATCCGCCGGCGCTTTTGGGTTCATAATTCCGGAATCGAGGAAGATAAACCGAGCGTTTTCGTAATCAAACTGGTAAACACGGTTATCGACACTAAATCCGAACTGGTTCAAGTAAGGGAACATTTCCCTGAATCCGACTATATTTTCGTCTCCCCAGGTCTCGTGGTTTCCGAGTGCTGGAAAGAACCGGGCAGGTAAATCTCCAGGCCCGCCATCCGGCAACCGAGAAAAGAACCGGCGATCAAAATCCCGCCAGTAAGGACTCTCATCCGCGCCTTTCCCCTGAAACCCAAAGTACACTATATCTCCCGTGTGCAGAACGAAACCTGGACCGTCTTCGTCACCTTTGCTACCGTTCTTTACCTCGCGAACTACATTGTCATAAACCCATTCCTGGCCTCTTGCCAGCAGGCTAATCCGGGCTTCCCCAACCTCTCTTTCCAAGAAGACGTCCGGCCAGCCGTCTCGCCCGTAACTAATGGTACGGGACTGGCCTTTCTCTTTTCCGGGCAATTCGAGTCGTTCAAGCTTTAATGTATTAGGGTTGAAGAACGCCTCATAAGGGGGACTTTCCTGATCGGAATAGGCGTATCGAGTAACTGCGTGTACGAGTTCGTCCAGCTTGTCCTTATTGTTTTGATCGTATGGTGCGTAAGCCGGTATCCGGCTATCTCCAAAAACTACAAATGAATAACTTTCTTCTTCCGCGTGCTCCGCGCTGGTCACAGGGTAAACTACCAAAGATATCGTGACCGAGACCAGGAGAAATATACCTACCCAGAGGGGGACAAAAAAGCCGTCGAAACTCCGTCTGAATTTACTATTCGAATAATTAGGCATTATTACACTCCTTATTAGTTTTCCTGTCAATTTCACTTAACAGAAGAACTCCAACCTGTTATATCATTTACCACCGTCAATCAACCGCAAACGTGAAATTGGCCACATTTATCGGTTAAATTATAAATCAGAATCTATAGTTTAGCTAGATAAATATATTTTATAGAGCTTAAATTCCGACTGACCTTTCCGACTGGAGGTCAAACCTAGCAATCCTGCTTGGATAATCCGTTGACAGTTC
Source organism: uncultured Thermotogae bacterium (assembly GCA_964649445.1). Taxonomy (GTDB): domain Bacteria; phylum Bipolaricaulota; class Bipolaricaulia; order M55B111; family M55B111; genus JAGXLP01. Next base: position 6,354 of record CAZYPS010000019.1, read on the forward strand.
GTAGTATTTCCAAAGTTAACTTAAGCAACGAGGGATAAACTATGGAAGAAGGTTCTGTCGGAAAAGTGGAGACCCAGAAGTTCCACTACGACAGTAATATAGAGCTTGAAAGTGGGAAAGAATTCGGGCCTATCGAAGTCGCTTATGAGACGTATGGGGAATTAAACAAGGACAAAACCAACGCGATACTGGTTTGTCATTCGCTGACAGGGGATGCCCACGCTGCAGGCTGGCATGCCGGTGACGAAAAACCGGGCTGGTGGGATAACATGATAGGTCCCGGTAAGGCTTTTGACACGGAGAAATACTTCGTCATAAGCTCCAATGCCCTCGGGGGATGTCAGGGAACCACCGGACCTGGCTCAATAAACCCGGAAACCGGAGAACCATACGGTCTGGATTTCCCGGTAATAACGGTCAAGGATATGACCACCGTCCAGAAGAAACTACTCGAACACCTGGGAATAGACCGGCTATTTGCAGTATCCGGGGGGTCGCTGGGAGGCATGCAGGCGCTCCAGTGGGCAGTAACCTGGCCCGATAAGGTTAAATTCGTGATTCCTATTGCCACTACTGCCCAGTCTACCCCGCAACAAATCGCCCTCGACGAGGTCAGGAGAAGGGCAATTATGTCCGATCCAAAATGGAACGAAGGAAATTATTACGGAGATCGACCGCCGGAAGACGGGCTCAGGCTGGCTAGAATGATAGGTCATATAACCTATCTAAGCGATACGTCCATGAAAGAAAAATTCGGAAGAAAACTGCAAAGCGGTGAAAAGTTCAACTTCGACTTCGACGTTGACTTTGAAGTCGAAAACTACCTTCACTACAAAGGTGGGACATTCGTCGAGCGGTTCGACGCCAACTCTTACCTCTACCTCACCAAGGCCGTCGATTATTTCGACATGACAAACGGGGGGGACCGAACATTAACTGAGGCTTTCTCCGGAGTCGAATCGAAGTTCCTGGTGACGTCGATTACTTCCGACTGGCTCTACCCTCCCTATCAATCCAAGGAGATCGTCAAGGCCCTCGAATCAAACGGTGTCGACGTGACCTATTCCGAGATAACTTCGACTTACGGTCACGATGCCTTCTTTCTCGAACCGGGACAACTAAAGCACATGATAGCTAACTTCCTGTCTCAGGTCCTGGTAAAGGACGTCATGCAAAGTAAAGTCCCTGTAATTCACAAAGAAACCTCAATCAAAGAAGCCTCGAAGACAATCATCGACAGTGACTTCACCCATATCCCCGTAGTCGAAGAAGGGGATAGGTTGGCTGGTATTGTTACCGCCTGGGACGTTGCAAACGCGGTAGCAAACGACTTCTCCTCTCTCGCCCCTATAATGACCACGGACGTGATAACGGCATCTCCGGAAGAATCGATAAAAAGAGTCACGGATAAGATCAACCAATACAATATCTCCGCCCTTCCCGTAGTAAACGAGAGCTGCGAAGTTATGGGACTTGTAACGAGCGATAGCATTACACAGCTCATCCAGGGCCAGCAACCTATCCCGGGGACCGAAGAGGGAATAGATAATTCCTGACCACTCCATCAGTTTCTTAGTTAACTAATTAGCGATTTTTTTCGAAGTAGCTGATCAAAGATTTGTAATATTCCGTTTGTTTCTCGTACAGGGTTTATACTGAACCCCCAGAAATTCCCGTCTAGGCGAAATAACCTCTCTTATTTTGGGCTCGGGAAATTTTCTTAGCACCCCTTCCTTTTTCTTGGCAACCACTGCTGTTTCTTTTGCCGCCGATTCCTACTCGACCGGAACTCATATTTTCGAGTCATATACATCAGGCGGAATTTATAGCCAAGGTTTGCTTTTACTGTAGCCCCCACTCGCCCTCACGGAATTATCTTCGGAAGATAACGCGTTAAAGGTTTCCTAACGGTTTTCATCCTGTAGATTACACCTTCCATGAGTGCCTGAAACATCTCCTTCTTTCCGTAAGAAATAGAAAAACCGACGAAACCACATCTCATATAAGGTCTCCAACCAGGTGATCCTTCCCCCTGTTAAAAACGGTACAAATATCAATCCAGAGGAACCCGGTTCCGCATTTCCCACGTGGTGATTTAGCTAGTGATCGACGGAACTACCCGGTTACTTCCCGACCAATATCGAGGCTAAAACACGGATTTTCTCGAATTTTTCTGAAGATAGTACACACTTTAAGATTCCCAATTTCGATCAAAAAGCTTTGACGTTAAATTCCGGATAAGCTAAATCATGCGCTGGTTTTTCGCCTTATAAAAGAAATATCTAAATTCAAGCTCTGGGTTTTCAATATCTTAGGGTTTTGCAAAAAATCTCATTTTAATTTACTTTCTAAATGACAAACTGGTTAAAATGGGAACCATTTAATTGACTCTCTGACGAAACTATACAATACGCTTTTTACGTTAATGCTCAATCTGGGGTTCAGATACAGATACTTTTACTTCAAGTCGAATTAAAACTCAAAGACTGGACAACAGATAGCAAATTTTTCAGTTAATTTAAAAAACGTAACTTTTTAGAGGTGATTTCGCTTGAAAAAGAACTTTAAAATTCTTTCCATGCTCAAGCCGATTCAAAAAGCTGCCGACGAACTAAAAAATTACGGTGAAGTTACAGTTGGGACTTCTTTGACCAGGAACGAAGTTCTAAATCAAATCAGTACTTTTGACGCGGTTCTGGCAGACGACGAGTTTGCTTACGACGAAGAATTTTTCAACCAAGCGGACCAACTTAGGATCGTTTCCCGGGTTGGAGTCGGTTACGAGAACGTAGATTTAACCGCAGCCACAAAACATGGGATAATGGTTACCAATACTCCCGGTGTGATGGCGGAATCGGTAGCCGAACATACTATTGCCCTGATGCTGGCGAGCTCCAACAATTTAGTCCAGGCAGACAGAGAAGTAAGGGAAGGTAACTGGGAATGGGAAAAGTTCCGGGGCATGGAACTATGGAATGGAACCTTTGGTCAGGTAGGTCTGGGTAAAATTGGGTACCAGGTGGCAAAAAAAGTTTCAGCATGCTTTAATATGAGGATTACAGTTCACGACCCTTTCGCGCCTGAAGAAAGGGTTCTAAGTGTTGGTGGTAAATCCGGCAGTCTGGATTCCACTCTCAAAGATTCGGATATAGTTTCAATAAACGTTCCCCTCACCGACGAAACCAAACACATGATCTCCAAAAATCAATTAAGGCAAATGAAAGATTCCGCAATTCTTGTAAATACCAGCCGGGGTAAAGTAATTGACCAAGAGGCACTCATATGGGCATTGAAAAAAGGTGAAATTGGAAAAGCCGCTTTAGACGTACTGGACCAGGAACCCCCACCCCAGAATAGCGAACTGTTCGAACTAGACAACGTCATCCTGACTCCCCACCAGGCAAGTAATACCCACCAAGGGGTAGAAAACATGTTCATGGAATCAACCCAAAATCTAATTTCCGCCCTGGAAGGCAAGCAACCCAAGTTTTTAATTAACACGGAATTGTCAAAAGGAAAATAATGGTCACCAGAAGTTCTTTCGATAGATTTAAAGAAGAATATCAATGAAACTAACCAAACCAGCTGTCGGAAAGACGATAGATCACACCTTCTTGAGCCCGGATGGCACTCTTGAAGACGTCAAAGAGTTACGTGAAAAAGCTCGCGAACACAACTTCGCTACTTTAGCAATTTCCCCGGACTCCGTTAAATACGCGAGCGAAAAGCTAGAAGACACTGAAGTCGGAGTTGATGTAGCCATTGGTTTCCCGCTCGGATACACAACTACCGGGACTAAAGTATTTTAAACCATCAATCAATCCGGAATAGAACAACCGAGGTTGATATTGTAACCGACTTAGTTGCCCTCAAAGGGGTAAGTGGGCGAAAGTCAAAGACGACATAAGGACTGTCACCAGAGCTGCCGGATAAAAGTGTTCGAAATGTTTTTTGAAATCTGTTATTTGAATGAAAAGGAGGTAAGAAATCTGGGGAACATTTGCCTGGAAGCGGACGGCGTTGATTTTATCAGAACTTCTACAGGATTCGGTCCTGAAGTAGCTACTGTCAACCTATAAAGCTAATGAAAGAAGTAGTTGGAGATAAGGTTAAAGGGAAAACAGCGGGAGGTATCAGGACACTTAAAAGCTACAAAAAAATACGTAAAGCAGGTGCTTCCAGTATTGGTATTAGCTCAGGTTTAGCAATTATAACCGAGTTAGGGTGAACTTTAGCCAGAAATAATTGTGGCTCGTTAGAAAATTTAAAAAGAGGAGGTATTTGTGCGCGGTCATATTTTAGCTCACGATCTTGGAACGACCGGGGATAAAGCAACTATTTATAACAAAAAAGGGGGACTAATAAATAGTACTTTTTCCGACTACGTAACTTACCGTCCCCACAACGGTTGGGCCGAACAGGATCCCAGAGATTGGTGGCAGGCAGTTTGCAATTCTACGAAAAAATTACTCGATCAGACCGACGTTAATAAGGACAGCATAGATGTTATCAGTTTTAGTGGTCAAATGATGGGATGCCTGCCGCTGAATAAAAAAGGGGAACCGCTCCGTCGGGCAATAATCTGGGCCGACCGCCGAAGCGTAACCCAGGCGGAAGAATTGAAAAATAAAATAGGTATGGACCAGCTGTACAAAATAACGGGCCATCGGATAAGTCCAAATTACTCCCTGACGAAAATTATGTGGGTCATGAAAAACGAACCTGAAGTTTACAAAAACACTCATAAATTCGTGCACTCCAAGGACTACATCGTAAATAAGCTAACTGGTCAATTCGCAACTGACTATTCCGACGCTTCCGGTATGAATTTGTACGATATCCGGGAAAAGCGCTGGTCCCCCAATATCCTGAAAGCATCGGGCCTGGAGAGAGAAAAACTTCCCAGCGTTCACTCGTCATTTGATGTCATTGGAGAGGTAACCAGAAACGCCTCAAAAGAGATTGGATTGAGCCCCGGTACCCCGGTGGTACTTGGAGCTGGCGACGGGTCAGCTGCAACAGTTGGCGCTGCAGTTGTAAGCGAAGGAAGAGCTTATAACTATATTGGCTCGTCGTCGTGGATAGGGCTGGCAACCAAAGAACCAATTTTCGATCCGGACCGGAAAACTTTTAACTGGATTCATATGGATCCGAATATGTACGTACCTTGTGGAACTATGCAATCCGCTGGGGCTTCGTTCAGCTGGCTAAAAGACACGCTGTGCCTTCTGGAAGAAGATGCCGCTCGGGACCTCGACCTGGATCCTTACGAATTAATGAATTTATCAGTAAAAGGTTCAGAACAGGGTGCCGGGAACCTGATCTATCTTCCTTATTTACAGGGAGAAAGGAGTCCGCTCTGGAACCCTAATGCAAAAGGAGCCTTCATAGGACTTACGATTAGACACGATCGAAAAGACATTATTCGCTCGGTAGTAGAAGGAATTTCATTTAACTTAAAGATAATCAGCGAGATCTTCAAGGACAAAACAAGTTTCTCTCAAATTAAACTGATTGGCGGCGGTGCCAAGAGCCCAACCTGGTGTCAGATACTAGCAGACATTTACGACAAAGAAGTTCAAATACCCAGAGTGATAGAGGGAGCAACGTCTCTCGGTGCGGCTATAGCCGGAGGAGTTGGGGTGGAAATTTTTGATAGCTTAGACGTATCTTCGGAAATAAACCCGGTTAAAAACGTGCAAAAACCGGACGAGGAAGCGGTAAAAAAATACGCCGATTTATTTCCGGTATTTAAGGAGAGTTATCGTTCCCTTGTCGATGTTTTTGACAGCCTGGAAGCCGTGGACGACAAAACTTAAATAATTTTTTCGTTTTGCTTTTCGACTGAAATCCGGGACCTTGTTACCGTATATTTTGGAGGAATCCCATGAAATTACAGATAGCAATTGATTCCATGACCGATGACGAGGCTCTTAAATTTATTCAATCTGTCGAACAGTACTCGGATATAATTGAAATCGGTACTCCATTGATTTATAAGTACGGGCTTAAGTTCGTCAGCAAGGTCAACGAGAAGATCTCCACCGCTCAGTTGCTCGCTGATGCCAAAATCGTCGATGCCGGTGCCCTGGAATCACGAATGTTCCTTGAAAACGGAGCTGATATAATTACGGTTCTTGGAGGCGCCAGCAATACAACTATTAAAGAAGCCAGGACCATCGTTCAGGATTACCGAGCAAAATTAATGATTGACCTTATCGACACTCCTTCACGGAAAAAAGTCAACCGAGTTAAAGAATTACACAAATTTGGCTGTGACTATTTTTGCATTCATCGCCCCAGCGATACGAAAACAGAAGAAAATTTGTTTTTACCCGATTTTTCCAGTATTTCCTCCGAACTTTATTTGGCTGCAGCAGGAGGAATAAACGGGGAGAATATTCGAAAAGTCATTAGTTACAACCCCGAGGTAATTATTATCGGTTCTGCAATCACAGAAGCTACCGACCCGATGATTCAAGCAAAGAAATTTAGTCAAATAATAAAGAACAGAGACTAATTCGATAATTATCTGCCCCAATAACGCGCCCAAGCAACACCGATACACTTATTAAATTATTTCACCTTTGCAAATTTGACAAAAGAGTTGGTCTATGTATAATAAATTTGAGAATAGAAAAGTCAGTTTAATATGAACAAACTTTTTAGTGGAATTAATCAGGATAATTTTTGATTCTCCAGCCTGATTAAAAAATACTCCCAGGATCAGGAGTTAAATAAATAATGGTTACAACAGAAGGAGAAAACACAGAAGATTCCAGTTACCTAAATAAATCCCTCGATAAAGCTCTATCAATCCTTGACCTTTTTGACTCGGAAAACCCCAGCCTCAGCGTTACCGAAATCGCTAACAAGTACGATACAAACCCAAGTTCACTTTACCCCATCTTACACACTCTGGAAAAACACGGCTATCTCTCACGAGACGAGGATAAGTCATACAGTTTGGGGCTGGCTTTCGCTAAAAAAAGCAGACTGGTCCTCGATAGATTGAACCTTTCCGTTGAAGCCAGATCCGAACTGGAAAACCTGCGAGACAAAACTCAAAAGACGGTCCATTTAGGCTACTTAAACGAGGCAAAAGTCGTATACATCGACAAGGTCGAATCAAAGGGCGGAATCAAGCTTTATTCCTCACCTGGAAAAACGGCTCCTATTCATGCTACCTCTTTAGGTAAGGTCATTCTTGCTTATTTGCCTGATGAAAAGGTCGAAGAAATTTTGACTGTGGTAACGCTTAACCCGGAAACCGCTAACACGATCACTTCTACTGAAGAACTAATGCAGGAGCTCGAAGAAATAAACCAACAGGGATATGCTCTTGACAACGAAGAATTCGAGGAGGGAATAAAGTGCATAGCTTCACCTATTTTCAACCACGACGGCGAAGTAGAAGCTGCAGTAAGTATCACCGGACTTGCGGCTCAGATGAAGAATGAAGACATAGAATCCCTGGTTCCTTTAGTTAAAAACTCGGCAAAAAAGATCTCAGCCAAACTGGGCCACGAATAAAAAACTACCATAAGGAGGAAATTAAGAAATGGCGAACGGAGCAGAAAAGAAGAAATTGCTTCTAGATTCTGGAGTGGTTGGAGTAATAAGAACTGAGAGTTCGGAAAAACTCATTAACGTCTCAAGGGCAATTAAAAGGGGCGGGGTAAACTGCATTGAAGTCGCAATGACCACCCCAAATGCACTTTCGGTCATCGAAGAAGTTTCCGATAGACTGGAAGACGTACTTGTCGGCGCGGGAACCGTTCTGGATGCCGAAACAGCCCGATCCGCAATACTTGCAGGGGCAGAGTACCTCGTCTCTCCAACCACGGATCTCGACATGATAAAAATGGCAAAGAGGTACGACAAAATAGTCGCTCCTGGCGCATTTACTCCTACCGAAGTAATGACCGCCTGGGAAGCCGGGGCGGATTTCGTAAAGATCTTCCCCGCTTCCAGGCTGGGGCCAAAAATTATCAGTGATGTTAAAGCTCCCCTCCCGCAGGTTTCGCTGATGCCCACAGGGGGTGTAAATAAGAAAAACGCTGCTGACTTTATCCGGGCCGGAGCTGACGTTCTGTGTGTAGGGTCCGCTCTTTTAGACAAGGAATCAATGGCTAATGAAAATTACGAGGTACTAACACAAAATGCCAGAGAACTAGTAGAGGCAGTCGAGAAAGGACGGGAAAAGACCCAATAAAAGATTTATTAAAAAATGGTTTTACTCTAACTACAGGAGGTCCCTAGCATAAAACTATGAATAATGATTTAGTTTCTTTTGGCGAAACTATGATTAGGCTTTCTGCCACTGATCAAAATAGGCTGGAACAAACTACTGGAATGGACGTTAACGTCGGTGGAAGCGAGTCGAACGTCGCTGTGGCAGTTAAAAGGCTCGGTCTCGATACTGCCTTCGTCACCCGTCTCACGGATAACCCCCTCGGAAGGATGGTGGCTAACAAAATCCGGGAACACGGTGTCGACACCTCACACATTACCTGGACCGAAGAAGATAGAGTGGGAAAATACTTCCTCGAATTTGGAGCAAATCCAAGGCCGAGTTCGGTTATTTACGACAGAGCGGATTCCGCAATTTCTAATATCGAAGAGGGAACGATCGACTGGAGGTCTGCATTTGAAGGTGGCCGGTTGTTTCATACCAGCGGAATTACCCCTGCCCTTAGCAAATCTGCCGAAGCAGTCACGGAAGAAGCAATGAAAGCGGCAAAAAAGGAGGGCCTCACAGTTAGCGTGGACTTAAATTATCGTTCTAAACTCTGGTCCCAGGAAGAAGCGAAAAAGTGCATGACGAGATTGATGGAATATACAGATATCTTAATTACCACTGAAGAAGATACTGAAAGGGTGTTTGATATAGTTGGAGATAGTTACGAAACAGTTGCGAGAGAGCTTGCAGAGAAGTTTGGCTTTGACGTGGTCGCTATCACCTTAAGAGAAAATGTTTCCATGTGGCGCAATAACTGGACCGCCATCGCCTACGAGGATGGAGAGATCTACGACGACATGACCTACGAACTAGAACTAGTTGATCGCGTTGGCGGCGGGGACTCTTTCACAGCTGGCTTCCTCTACGGTTACTTAACCGGCGATACCGAAAAAGGAGTAAAATACGGAAATGCCACTTCTGCAATTAAACAAACTAATCCCGGCGATATAAACTGGTGTACGTACGACGAAGTGAAAAGTCTGGCTGAAGGAGGAGGAAGAGTCAGGATAAATCGGTAATTGTGTTAAACGATCGATATTTACGTAGGTAAAAGATTCTATATTTGAAAAATGTGGAAGGACGGCACAAATAAAAAGGTTCTATAGTGGAGGTGGTAACTAAGTAATCCTTTGGTATAAAAAGCGGGTTTGGCTATTGAAGTATAAAATGAAAAATATCTCAATAGGAGGGAAAATCTTATGCTGAATTACAAAAAGTTAGGCATCTTTTTGCTCGTCAGTGTTCTCGTAGGTACATTTGCACTGGCAGGGTTCGGTCAAGAGAATTTTGAAAACGTTGAATTGACTGTCGTAACTGAATCCGGGTATCAGAGAAATTCCGCCGTTATGGCCAAAGAAGCCTGGGAAGAAAAGTACGACGGAGAGATCGAAATAGTTACTTTCCCTTTCGGCGAACTCTATCAAAAGATCATGACCACTTTTACTATGGGTCAGGCTCAATTCGACGTAATCATCTTCCCCTCAGGCTGGATGGGAGATTTCGCAGGTGGAGAATACCTTGAACCTCTCGATGAATACCTCGCAGAGGACGAAAACTTTAACATGCAGGAGGTTATGCCCATCTTCAGAGATAGGTTAATCAAATGGTCGGGCAAGACCTATTCTCTGCCTTACGACGGAGACCTTCACAACATAGTAGTTCGAACCGACCTAATCGAGAATCCGGAATACAAGGAACAGTTCAAGGAAGAATACGGTTACGAGCTCGGCGTGCCCAGGACCTGGAAGGAATACCGCGATATAGCGGAGTTTGCTGACGGCTGGGACTGGGACAACGACGGTGAGGAAGAACACGGTGCAGCTGAAGCTATGCAGAAAGGAACTCAATCCTACTGGATGTTCCTTTCCCGCGCGGCACCTTACATGTCCATGCCCGGAAAACCAGGTTTCATGTTCGATCCCGAAACCATGGAGCCACTCGTAAACGAACCGGGTTTCGTCGAAGCTCTGAAAGACTACATTGAAATCCAAGATTACGGACTTCCCGGTGCTTTGAATATAAACGTATCAGACGTCAGAGACAGCTTTGCTGCTGGTGAAGCAGCACTCGCAATAGACTGGGGCGATACGGCTATAAATGCTGCTACACTGGAAGGGTCAGAAGTACAAGGGAAGTACCAGGCGGCGATGACTCCAGGAGTCGAAAAAGTCTGGAACTGGAGAGAAGGCGAATGGTACGAATTTGAGAAATACCCGGACGTTAATCACGCGCCGTTCCTCGCATTTGGCGGCTGGACTGCCGGTATAACCAAGATGGCAGAAAACAAAGATGCGGCTTACAGTTACATATCCTTACTCTGTGGTCCAGAACACAGCTTAAAAGCCGTAACAACTGCTGAAACCGGTAGACAGCCTTACCGAGAATCTCACTTTGCCTCCGTGGACGAGTGGACCAACTTTGGGTTCACTGATCCGGATAAAGAATACCTCAACGCCGTTCAGAGATCCCTCTCGTATCCTAACACGCGACCTGATCTCCGTATACCCGGCTTACAGAGGTATTACGACGCACTTGACGCTCAAATAACAAGAGCACTTACAGGTGAACTATCCGCGCAAAAGGCACTTGACAACGTGGCTCAGAGATGGGAAGAGATTACCGAAGATCTTGGCAGAGAAAAGCAGCTCAGGCTATATCGACAGTCTCTTGGTCTCCCGACAGAAGAGTAATAACTTGAACGAATTGCAGAAATTACCGGAGGTCTAAGTCGCGAAAGATCAACTACCAACCAGGTTTGCGGAACTGAGCCTGGTTGGTAGTTCTTTTTCTCGGTCTCAGTTTTAATGAATAATTCTCCAAAAGTCATAGAGTGGGGTGAATATTTTGGAGGCCATTGTAGATTGGTTTACCGACGAAAACGCCGGTCGAATGTTTTTAGCCCCTGCAATACTGGTATTGCTAGTTTTTACCGTTTTTCCTTTCTTCTTTACTATTTTCCTCTCTTTTTCCAATGTCTCTCTAGTTGGAGGGCTATCCATAAATTTAGAGGGGGTTCAAAACTGGGCCAGGTTGCTTAATGACGGCAGGTTCTGGAATTCTATCTCCAATATTGCCGTTTTCGTCTCGCTTGGAGTCGTCTGTGAATACCTGCTGGGGCTCGGGCTGGCCATGTTACTGCGGCAAAAAATACCTGGCAGCGAATTCTTTCGAATTCTATTTCTGATGCCAATGAGCATTACCCCTCTGGCAGTTGGTTACATGTTCCGCATGCTTTATCACCCGTCCCGGGGAGTTTTTAACCACCTCCTCTCCTCGCTGGGATTACCAACTATTAACTTCCTAGGAGATCCTAAACTAGCCATGTTTTTCGTGATAGCAACTGACATCTGGCACTGGACTCCTTTAATTTTTCTTCTACTAACAGCGGGACTCCAGGGCATACCGGAATCGTATCTGGAGGCAGCCCAAATAGATGGAGCAAACGCCTGGGAGAGGTTCCGCTACATAATCTTTCCTCAGCTAATACCCACATCTATCGCCGCGATACTGCTTCGTTCTATTGAGGCATCCAAGTTCATGGATAAACTCTACATTCTTACCGGAGGAGGACCTGGTATATCGACGGAAACTCCTACATTGTTCGCCTACCTCTCCGGGCTAAACAACTTCGATCTGGCCTACGGAGCGACAATTGCCATGGCGTTCTTCGTCCTTGTTCTGGTTTTCTTTATCCTTACCTTCTTGGTAATTTCCTGGTTTGGTTTAACTGCACTAGGGAGGGCTTAATATGCTTCCTCGTAAATTAAGACTTTCATTAACTTATACAGTACTAATTATATGGTCCGTGGTTGTATTGCTGCCGATTTACTGGTTGTTTACCACGTCTTTTAAGACCAGGGGAGCGGTAATTGGTGGAACGAACTATCTCCCCTGGGCTCAATTCAAACCGACAATCCAGCCCTGGTTAAACATCATACATGAAGAAACGCTGGTGCTAAGTTTAACGAATACTGCAGTAATCGCATCGGTCAGCGCATTTTTGGCCCTGATTTTCGGGACGATGGCCGCTTACGGGTTATCCAGATACGAGTTCCACCTGGGGTTCCTGTCGAACCAGGATATCATGATCTGGATAATCTCCCAGCGCATGATGCCTCCAATAGTTACGGCGATTGCTCTATTTATAATGCTTAAGTGGTTCAACTTGCTTGACACCCGAATAGGACTGATTATGGTCTATGTTGCCTTCAACCTGCCGATAGCGGTCTGGTTGATGGAAAACTTTTTCTCCCAGATCCCGGAAACGCTTGAAGAGGCAGCCCGAATTGATGGAGCTTCCCGGATGCAAATATTCAGAAAAATAGTTCTGCCGCTGGCAATGCCGGGCCTAGTAGCAACTTTCTTCCTCTGTTTTGTCTTCGGCTGGAATCAATTCCTATTTGCACTTACTTTGACGTGGAGAAACGCTCGTACTTTGCCAGTGCTTATTGCCGCTCAGCACGCTCAAGCCGGACCACAGTGGTGGCGAATATCCGCCATGACCGTAGTCACAATAGTTCCACCAATAGTAATTTCTACCTATGTCCGGGAATATCTTGTCACAGGTGTAGTTACCACGAACAAGTAACTCTGTTGAGGAAGAACAAAAATCGAAAAATTCATCAAAGTTGGGGGTAATAAAATGGATTACCGCCTGCTAGGACAGACAGGCTTAAAAGTATCTGAACTCTGCTTCGGTACTCAGACCTTTGGCTGGGTAACTGAAAAAGAAACTGCTCACGTAATGCTGGACAATTTCGTCGAATCCGGCGGTAATTTTTTCGATACTGCGGATAGTTATAACGACGGACGCTCGGAAGAAATTTTGGGGAGCTGGCTAAAAGACCAGAGTCGGTCCGATTACGTGATAGGTACGAAGGTATTTTTTGAGACGGGAGAGGAGCCCAATGATAAAGGTCTTTCGCGAAAACACATAATGAACTCGGTCCATGAAAGTCTTCGACGCCTCAACACGGACTATATTGATCTTTATCAATTGCACTGCTGGGACGAATTAACGCCTCTCGAGGAAACCCTAAGAACTCTTGACGATCTGGTTAGTTCGGGCAAAGTAAGGTATATAGGTGCTTCAAACTTTACCCCCTCACAGCTTCAAAAAGCAACAATGCTAAGTGATGTCAACGGCTGGGTCGGTTTGCGAAATCTTCAAATGGAATATAGTCTCCTGGTCGGGAGCCCGGAATGGGAATTGCTTCCCCTCTGTAAAGACGAAGGAATTGGAGTAACGTGCTGGTCACCACTTGCTGGTGGGTGGTTAACAGGCAAATATCAGAGAGGAGAAGAACCACCGGAAGATAGCAGGGTCGGTAGGGGAGATCGCTGGGACGATCAGCCCGAACAGAGAGTCTCCGAGAGAACATGGAGAATTATAGATACGTTGAACGAACTTAGCGAAGAAACTGGACAATCACAGGCACAGATATCACTAAACTGGCTCTTACAACAGGATGGAGTCACTGCCCCGATATTCGGTGCCAGGAACATGGAACAACTAGAGGATAACCTTGGAGCAGTAGATTTCGACCTCTCTTCCGACCAGATCAACCGCCTTAATGAAGCGAGCGCAATCGCTACTCCGTCTCCTTATAGTTTTATCAATAGGTATACGAGAAAACTCCCTCAAGGTGATTCAGGATAAAGTTAAACCTAGAAATGTCTGATTAATAGAGGGAAATAAGTTGCGTTTTTGGAATTTTTAGGACAGGCACACTGAAATAATTCACAAACAGTAAAATTTAATGAGCAAAGAAACTTTTAAACCGATAAATTCCATTCTGGATAACCTGTCCCATCAGGTCTCAAAATTATCCGAGACCAAGGTTCGGACAGTGGTAGAAAATATTCTCGGTGCCGATCAAATATTTTTAGCCGGCGCTGGTAGATCCGGTTTGATTATCGAGACATTTGCCATGCGGTTAATGCACCTCGGGCTAAATACACACGTAGTAGGTTACCCAGTTACACCCGCAGCCAAAAAAGGTGATCTGGTCCTGATCGCTTCCGGTTCAGGAGAGACAAGCACCGTAGCTCCAATTGCCCGTCAGGCTAAGAGGAACGAGGTTGAGCTAAGTCTGATCACGTCTGCTCTGGATTCTACTATCGCCAAAATGGCTGACGAAGTTTTAGAAGTCAAAGAAACAAACCACGTGCCTGGAGAAGAAAAGTACGGGAAATATATCCAACCGCTGGGTTCACCGTTCGAGCAGTCCCTATTCATAATCCTGGAAGGAATAGTCTCACTTCTAATGAAACGACTTGAGGTCAGCGAGGAAGAAATGGCTAAACGACATACCAATCTTGAGTGATGGACACAAATGATAAGAATTTCTTGAGTTATTTTCGTATAAACGACCACCCAGGAGAAATAGCTCTCCAATAATGCTAAATACTTCCCTCTGTAATTTCAATACTTTTTCAAAAACAATTGGACAATCCTGAATAAGGCTCCGAGATATTTGAAAGAGCCGTAGTTCTCGGTTAGTTTTTAAAAAGTGTACAAATAAGTGTCGTTTTTCGTAAACACGGAAAAAAGCGAGGTGATTCTGTGAAAATATTAATTTATTCGTTTTGGCTCACCAAAACAAAAAATTAAAAAACGAGGGGATTTACAAAATGAAGAATATAAGAACAAAAAAACACTTAGTCCTTGCTCTTGCAATCGTATTTGCAGGTTTGGCTATTTTTGCTCCTCATACGGTCAGCGCTCAGGACGAGATCGTCGTAGGGACTGCGTCACCACCGGAAACGATGAATCCCCACGGCGACGATTCGGACGCAAACCTGGGTGTCATGGCTAACATATATGAAGGACTGGTCAAAAGAGTCGGAGCGGAAGGTGAAATAAAACCCGCTCTTGCCACGGACTGGAAAAAAATTGGACCTAAAAAGTGGCGCTTTTGGTTGAGAGAAGGAGTTACTTTTCATAACGGAAACGAATTTACCTGGGAGGATGTCAAATTTACCTTCGAACATCTGGCGGACAACGAAGTTTCAGACTTCACTTCGTTCGGCAAGTCAGTTGCTTCCATCGAGAAGGTCGACGGTGACCCCTGGGTTATAGATATTACAACTACCCGGCCCATTCCGTACTTCCTCTCAAACCTCCATCAAATTTTCGTACTGGACAAAGAGTCCACTGAGAGCAGAACTCCCGGAGAAGTCGCCGCCAAAGGAATCGGCACGGGTCCTTATAAATTCGTCGATTGGGAGGAAGGCTCCTTTCTCCAGCTTGAAGCCTACGAGGATTACTGGGGAGAAGTCCCTCCAATTAAGAACGCCACCCTGAAGCCAGTAGTGGAATCATCTACCAGACTGGCTGCTCTGTTAACGGGGGAAATTGACGTCATGTTCGGCGTGCCTGTCCAGCTGTACGAATCGATAGATACTAATCCAAAACTCAAAACTATCACCAGACCAAGCCGGCGCTCAATTTTCCTCGGAATCAGTAATGAATCGGACCTGCCAACAAGCAACCTGAAAGTACGTAAAGCAATGTACAAGGCAATAAATGAACAAGAAATTATCAATAAACTCATGAGGAACCACGCCAAACCGGCCGCCCAGATACCCGACCCACCCACATTTGGCTACAACCCCGACCTGGAAAGAATGGACTACGATCCTGAAAGAGCAAAAGAATTACTGGAAGAGGCGGGTTACGGTGACGGGTTCGAAATAACCCTCTGGTGTACCACGGATCGTTACATCCAGGACGAGCAGATCGGACAGGCAGTCGTAAAGTACCTCCAAAAGGTCGGAATAGATGCAGAACTAAACGCTGTTCCCAAAGCAATCTACTGGGGCAAATTAAAGGACAAAGAACCCGATTTCTACATGCTCGGTTGGTTCGATGGAGCATTTTCGTTCACCAGGACGGCACTCAAACTGCTCCACACCCCTGATCCGGATCAAGGATACGGAGTTTGGAACGGCGCCGGTTTTAGTTATCCTGAAGTAGATAAAATGCTGGAAAGCAGCATCGATATGGCAGACGAGGACAAGCGGCTGGAGACACTTCAGAAAGTAAACAGGATGTACATGGAAAAGGTCGCCGTAATACCGCTCCATTACCAGCAGCAAATTTACGCAGTTCAGGAAAATTCGGGTATCAACTTTACTCCTAGACCCGATAAATGGCCGATCTTCTGGGAAATGTCATTTGAAGAATAGTTCTAATGATATTTTAAAGTTTCAAGAGGGGCCGGATCTCCGGCTCCTCTTGATTTTTTCCCTTAATTAGACTAAAACTCTCCTATGCTTAGCTATATTACTCGCAGATTACTACAAGGCATAATCGTACTGATCGGTGTCTCGCTTATCAGTTTTATCATATTCCAGTATATGGGAGATCCTGTACTTTCAATAGTTGGAAAGAACGCAACTCAGGAACAAATTGAGCAAGTAAAAGAAAGACTGAACCTCAACGAACCTTTTTACGTTCAGTACCTTTTGTTTCTGAAAGATGCCGTTCAGGGCAGGTTTGGCAAGTCATACGTAAAAGAAAGACCGGCGTTAAACCTCATTTTAGCCCGGTTCCCGGCTACGGCAGAGCTTGCTTCGACGGCGATCTTTATTGCACTCTCACTTGGAATTTCACTGGGCGTTATAGTATCAATAAGGCCTAAATCCTTGCTCAGTCGATTGATAATGGCGGGGTCTCTGTTTGGAATATCCATTCCGACTTTTCTCATAGGACTTCTACTTATCCTCCTCTTTGCTGTCTACCTGGGGATATTACCTCCTTTTGGAAGAGGGGAAGTAGTAAATCTTGGGTTCTGGCGAACGGGCTTTTTAACTATTAGTGGCTGGAAACACTTAATCCTGCCCGCGTTCACTCTTGGCCTCTACAGCCTCGCAATGCTATTGCGGTTAACTAAAGCCGAAATGGTCGAAGTGCTGAGCGAAGACTATATTAAAACGGCTCGGGCAAAAGGGCTTAGAAGTACCAAAGTGATATTTAAGCACGCTTTAAGAAACGGGCTCGCTCCAGTACTTACTATGGCTGGTCTCCAATTTGGTCAACTGATCGCGTTTGCCATAATTACTGAGACTATATTTCAGTGGCCCGGGATGGGACGACTCCTACTCACTTCAATTTACAATAACGACAGGCCGATTATAGTGACCTATATCATCCTCGCCGCGATAATAATACTTTCATTAAACTTGCTGGTAGATATACTCTACGCTTTCCTGGATCCAAAGGTGCAATATGATTGATAAATTGAGGAAAACGAAGTTTTTACAGCATTTTTTCAAAGATCCGTCAGCACTTATTGGTGCCTTCTTGCTCCTGGTCTTTGTCATTGGCGCCATTTTTGCCCCTGGTATTGCTCCCCAGGATCCTTATAACCTGGAGAAAGTCAGCCTGGCAGATTTCCTTCACCCTCCCGTCTGGATGGAAGGGGGAAAGTTGCCATTCGTCCTCGGCACGGACGATCAGGGTCGGGGGATTTTTAGCACCATACTCTACGGCTGCCGAACGTCATTGACCGTCGGATTTGGCGTAATGCTCTTAGCAGGGTCGTTTGGCACGATCATTGGCCTGATGGCAGGGTTCTATCGGGGAATACTGGATGCAGTAGTTATGCGAATAGCTGACGTGTTATTTTCGTTCTCGGTCAGCCTAACTGCAATTCTAGTAATGGGATTGCTGGGTAGCGGTGGCGTTCTAACAGTTATCTTTGCCATTTCCCTTCCGGAATGGGTAAAATACGCCAGGACGATGCGCGGTAACGTACTCTCCGTGAGAGAGGAAGAGTATATAGACGCGGCCGAAGCAAGTGGTGCCAGTGACCTACGCATCATGGCCAAACACATCATGCCCAATTCGATACCATCTATTCTGGTAGTCGCCTCGGTGGAATTAGCAGTGGTCATAATGCTCGAGGCGACACTTAGTTTCCTCGGCGTAGGTGTTACTCAGACAAAACCTTCACTGGGCATGATGATCTCGCTGGGGCGAGATTACATCTTCGCCGGAAAGTGGTGGCTGGTTGTCTTTCCCGGAGCCGCCCTTACGGGTATGGTAGTGGGAATAAACCTTCTCGCGGACTGGCTCCGGGACGAACTCAATCCTAAGTCAGTCTCCTGACACAACAATCTTTCAATTCTATTACTCACTCCTTAAACGACCTGAAAGCTTACTTTTTCTACGGTTGATATTCCTCTATCGTTCGGACCGGTAGCGATTCTTCCGAGGAACGCTTGATTGCTCGAACAGCGGCGTGAGCAGCTTGTAAGTTAGTGATGTATGGTATTTTGAGGTCCACAGCCGCCCGCCGAATTTTATACCCGTCTCTGTGGGGTTGCTCGCCCTGAGTGGGTGTGTTAATTATCAGATCTATCCTATCTAATTCATCCAGTATGCTTGGACTACCTTCACTAACCTTGTTTATTTTCGATATCTCGACGCCCTGATTTCTCAGGTAAGTCGCAGTCCCTTCGGTGCCCAGCAAATCCAATCCGGCTTCCTCGAGCTCTTTCGCAATCAACGCTACCTCGGACTTGTCCTCGTCCTTTACACTTACCAGAACCGTGCCGCTCTTCGGTAGTTCGTTCTCGGCAGCCATCTCCGCCTTATAGTAGGCTTCGTCGAAACTGGTTGCGATTCCCATAACTTCGCCGGTCGACTGCATTTCAGGTCCGAGCAGAGGATCTACTCCGGGCAAGTTTCCGAAGGGTGATACGACTTCTTTTACGGCTACGTTACCGGACGACCCTTCCGAATAATCGATATTTTTTAGCTTTTTCCCTGCCATTACTTTGGCTGCTATCCTCGCTAGCGGTATACCGGTTGCCTTACTCAAATAAGGTACGGTTCTACTCGAGCGGGGATTCGCTTCGAGAAGAAAGATTTCATCGTCCTTTATAGCTATCTGGATGTTCAACAGACCGATCACGTTTAAAGCTCGAGCCAGTTCTTTGACGTTTCTTTCTATCTTCGTGATCGTCTGGTGGGATACGGACTGAGGTGGAACGACACAGGCAGAATCTCCCGAGTGAACTCCTGCATGCTCTATATGTTCCATTATGCCACCGATCAAAACGTCCTCGCCGTCGGAGACGGCATCAACGTCGATCTCTATACTGTTTTCCAGAAACTCATCAATAAGAATCGCACCTTTGCTTTCTCCGTCGAAGTATTCGTCAAGATATCGAGAAAACTCTGACTCCCCGTAGACTATCTCCATCTCCTGTCCACCGAGAACGTAAGACGGACGAATCAGAACCGGAAAACCGATCCCTCCCACGAGAGACTTAGCCTGTTTCTCGTTTCTGGCTATTCCGTTCTCGGGCTGGGAAATATCCAGTCCCTTCAAAAGCTTACTGAACCGGTCTCTATCCTCGGCAACGTCCATCATCTCGGGTTCCGTACCGTATATTTCCGTCTTTAAGTTTTCTTTTTTATCGAGTTCTCTCTCCAGCTGCTGGGCGATGTTAACCGAAGTCTGGCCTCCGAACTGAACTATAATCCCGTCCGGATTTTCCTTTTTAACTACGTTCATTACGTCTTCCAGGGTCAGAGGATCGAAGAAAAGCTTGTCCGAGATATCGTAGTCCGTAGAAACTGTCTCGGGATTATTGTTTAACATAAGCGTCGCAATTCCTTCTTCTTCTAACCCTTCCAAGGCGTGCACACAACCGTAATCGAACTCTATACCTTGACCTATCCTTATCGGTCCGGCTCCCAGAATCAGGACCTTTTCGCTTCTTTTCGAATCCCTTTCACCTAGACCAATACCCGAATTGAGGGGGTCGTTCTTCTTGTAGGTAGAGTAGTAATATGGTGTCTTAGCCCGGAATTCACCGGCACACGTATCAACCATCTTGTAGTCCAGATCTACTTTTTCTTCTTTTAATTCTTCGAAGTCCTGAAACTCCACGCCGGCGATATCGGCAATCTGAGCGTCGCTAAATCCGGCAAGCTTTGCACGTTCCAGGTGATTCTTCCAGTCCTTTTCCAGACCGGCCTCTATTTGGATAATTTTCTGAAATTTTCTTATCCAGAACGGATCAATTAGGGAATGTTCCGACACCTCCTCGACGGACATTTCGGATTTCAAGGCGTCGTAAATGGCAAACTTTCTTCGGTCGGTAGGTGTCTTTAGATGCTTCACGATCTCTTCCCGCGAGGTGAACGACTTCCGGTTGGATTTATCCAGACCGTTCTTGCCTATATCCAGCGAACGTATCGCTTTGTGTATTGCTTCTTCGATACTCCGACCTATAGCCATTACCTCGCCAGTTGATTTCATCTGAGTCGTGAGCTCCCTATCCACGGTTCTGAACTTCTCAAACGGCCACTTAGGTACCTTGACTACGGCGTAATCAACGGTCGGTTCAAACGCCGCGGGAGTCTCGTTTGTTACTTCGTTGGGGATCTCATCCAGATTCATTCCTATCGCTATCTTGGCTGCAACTCTGGCAATCGGGTACCCTGTGGCTTTCGAAGCCAGTGCTGAGGACCGGGAGACTCTGGGATTTACCTCAACCACTTTGTAGTCTCCCGTTTCCGGATTGAGGGCAAACTGAATGTTGCAGCCACCTTCTACACCTAGCGTTCTTATTATCTTTATCGCCGCGGTTCGTAATTTCTGGTGCTCGAGGTCGGAGATCGTTTGTGAGGGGGCAACAACCATGGACTCTCCAGTGTGGATACCCATCGGGTCCATGTTTTCCATATTAACAACCGTGATACAGGTATCGTTCGGGTCCCTCATAACCTCGTACTCAAACTCTTTCCATCCTTCCACACTTTCTTCGACCAGCACCTGATTGATCCGGGAAAGCTCCAGGCCACGGGAGACGATCTCTTCGAATTCTTCCTCGGTCCTGGCAAGCCCTCCTCCAGCGCCCCCAAGGGTATAAGCGGGCCGGACGACCACGGGAAGCCCGATCTCCTTTGCTGCATCCTTTGCCTCGGAGATCGAATTAACGGGAGAGCTCTGCGCCACTTCTTCCCCTATGGACTCCATGGTTTTCTTGAATTTTGCCCTGTCCTCGCTGTCGTGAATCGTCTTTACCGGCGTTCCGAGCACTTCTACGCCGTACTCCTCCAGAATCCCCATCTTGTCCAGCTCAGCTGCCAGGTTTAGGCCGGTCTGTCCCCCGAGCCCGGCAGCGATACCGTCGGGCTTTTCCTTTTCTATGACCGACTTTAATACTTCAACTGTCAGCGGTTCAATATAAACCGAGTCCGCCATCTCCGGATCCGTCATTATGGTAGCGGGATTTGAATTTACCAGTACCACCTCGACCCCTTCCTCTCTTAGCCCTCTACAGGCCTGAGACCCGGAATAATCAAATTCGGCCGCTTGGCCTATTTGAATCGGCCCGCTTCCGACCAGCAAAACTTTGTTTATATCGGATCGTTTAGGCATTAATAACCTCCAGGGGCTCTTTAACTCGATCGAAGAACCTGTCTTCGTTGTCCCTCGGGCCCGGAGATGCTTCCGGATGATACTGGACCGCGAATATTTCGTTTTTTGTGCTTTCAATTGCCTCTACCGTTCCGTCGATTGGGTTGGTTTCCGTGACCTGAAGACCCGTTCCCGACAAGGAATCTTTATCTACGGCGAACCCGTGGTTCTGAGACGTAATATTAACTATTTCCGAGGCGTGGTTTTTAACCGGCTGGTTTACGCCTCTATGACCAAATTTTAGCTTGTAGGTTTCACCGCCCAGCGCGAGAGATAGTATCTGAGTCCCAAAACAGATTCCAAACATAGGTAGTTCGCCGAGAAAATTTTGGGCCACTTTTCTAGGAACTTTTGCCTTTTTCGGGTCACCGGGTCCGTTAGTGAAAAACAGACCGTCCGGCTCGTAATCTTCGATAGTTCCGGAATCCACGTCGTGGGGAAATAAGACTATCTCGAACTTTCTATCCTGAAGGTTGGTAAGTATGCTTTGTTTCATTCCCGTGTCTACCACGGCCAGTCTCGGGCCGTCACCTTCAAGGAGTTCAATGTTTTCGGTGCTGACATCCGGTATTAAGTCCTTTTCGGTAATGGAAGGCTGATCTTTTGCTAACCCCAGGACTTCCTCTTCGTCGTAATCCCC
>CAZYPS010000020.1:0-15470 GCA_964649445.1 uncultured Thermotogae bacterium
CTCTGGGTATTTGGGTTCATCATACTCACCCCCCTGACGATAATACCTTTCTCGTCTCAGTTATCTTTCAAGTTATCCGTAGTCTACCCGTTCGTCGTACCGGCCGCGATTTCCCTGTTAATAGGGGGATTTTTAAGCAGGTCTATAGATTTTAGACCGCTGAGCGGAAGGGAGTCTCTAGTCGTTGTTTCGCTTGGCTGGATAACTGTCTCCGTTATCGGCGCCCTGCCCTTGTTTATCGGACTCGACGTTGGTTTTCTGAACGCGATTTTCGAGTCCACAAGCGGGTTTACTACGACGGGCATAACTGTTTTAACGGGCCTGGATTCCATGCCGCACCACATCCTCTTCTGGAGATCCCTAACCCAGTGGATAGGTGGGCTAGGGATATTGACTCTGTTCCTGATTCTGGTTTTCCGTGGCGAAGTTTCTCACAAACTTTTTGGGGCGGAAAGTCATAAAATATTTTCCACCCGGCCCGCTCCGGGACTGTTCCATACGCTCAAGATTTTGTGGTCTATTTACAGTTTTTTCACCGTAGTGATTGGATTTGTTCTTTTCCTCCAGGGACTTAGCTGGTTTGATGCGTTAAACCACGCACTTACTGCTCCTTCCACCGGCGGTTTCTCAACTCACGACGCCAGCATCGATTACTTCCGTCAGGCTGGTTATTCCAATTACCGAATGATTGAATTAACATTCATTGGAGCCATGACTCTGGGTGGCATGAGTTTCGTTATTCATTACCGGGTTTTACGGGGTGAGCTTAAAGCTCTGTGGGAAGGTCTGGAAATAAGGTTATTCTGGAAGATTATCGTCGGCAGTCTAGCTTTAGTTGCCTTGAGCCATTTCATAAATTTCGGGGTTTCCCAGGTCTGGGACGTTTTACGACACGGGCTATTTCAGGTGGTTGCCCTGGTGACCTCGACCGGTTACGCCACCAAGGATATAGGAGCTGTGTATTTTCCAACCGGAGCCAAAATAGTCTTTCTGGTTCTCATGGTTGTCGGGGGTAGTGTAGGGTCAACCGCAGGTGGATTCAAAGTTCTTCGGGTGGGAATACTCGGTAAAATGGTGACTCGGCAAATCAGATCGTTGTCCCTCCCGTCTCGAGCTGTAAATCTGTTAATCATAGATGGGGAAGTTATCCCAACAAAAGAATTACGGAGAATAGCCGCTCTTTTGTTCGCCTGGATGGGGTTTTTACTGGTAGGAAGCTTGATTACGGGTTATTTCTCGAATCTGGGTGTCCTGGCTTCCGTATCGGGTATGTTTTCGGCCATGGGTAACATGGGGCCAAGCTACATCCCGCTGGAGGAATGGCCCGCGTTGCATCCAATAATTAGAATTACCTATATCGTCGGAATGTTGGCTGGAAGGCTAGAGATTTTACCAATTATTATGTTATTTACCAGAATTGCCTGGAGGTAAGTTATGTATGTAGTGATTGCCGGTGCCGGTTTGCTCGGTAGAGGGTTAGCAAAAAGACTCGTTGATAACAAGCATGACGTTGTGGTCGTGGACATAGACGAAGAGGCATGCGACAAAGTTTATCGGGAATACGGAGCTGTTTCGGTCCATGGAGATGCAACCAGCGTGGACGTACTAGAAGATGCCGGGCTAGACGAGGCGGACGTGGCGGTCGCACTAATGAGGCGGGATGCCGATAACCTTTCCTTCTCTTTGCTGGCTAACAATTACGGTGTCTCCCGGATTTTTACGAGGATGAGAAACTCGAAGTACGAAGAAGCCTACAAGGCAGCTGGAGTGACGAAGCTAATTAACGTGGTCGAGCTTTACCTCGATCAGTTTACTATGGAGATCGAGCAACCCAAACTACAGCGGGTTGCGACTATCGGTGGTGGAAAGGCCTCCATAGTCATTGTTTCGGTTCCCGAGGGATCAGAGGGCTCGGACAAAACTGTTGCCGAAATAACTCAAGACAAAAAGTTTCCCGAGGACTGTGTTATTGCCGGGATATATAGGGAAGATGAGTTTATAATCCCACGCGGTAATCGGGAGATTAAAACGGGTGATAGAGTGTTCCTGGCTGCGGATCTTGAGAACGTCAAAATGGCTGCTAAATACCTGGGAATTAAAGAAGAAAAGTGGTTCAACAGATTGGGCTTCTGAGTGGGGTTTTTGCCTGGTTGATTTAAGACTTTGTGAGTTTTGAGGCCCCGCATCCGAAAAAGATGGTAGTTCAAGTTTGAATTATCTCCTTTAACTTTATCTTCCTCGATAATTTTTACATCCAGACCTGGGTCGTCTTTGTATTTAGTCCCCAGGTTTTAACCAACCCCCATATGATTGTGTGTGGACTAACGAAGGATGCCGGCCGGCCAAAAGTTTTTTAGTACTCGACCCAGCTTTACTCTCCTTCAAGCCCTTCCACCTCAAATTCTTCTGGCTCTTTTTCAGGATAGTTCTCAACCCTGCGCTGATCCATTGCCCGGAGTGTTGAAATAAAAGCTTCTTTTATTGCAGCTATTTCATCCATTGTTAAAGGACTGTGATCCAGCTGCCCATCCTGTATTTTTGAATCAACCTGTTCATTCACCATGTCTTCAAGTTCCTGACCTACGTCTTCGAGGGTGTGAGAAGCCGCCTCTACGGGGTCCGCCAGTGCAATTATCGTGGTCTCTTTGCTCTGTGGCAGTTCACCTTCGTAACGGAAATCGCTTTCGGGGAATTCAACTTCTTCTCTCCCCTCCCTGAGTGCTTTGAGGTAGAAGTATTTTATCAGGGACGTACCGTGGTGACTCGGGATAAAGCTGAGTACGTCCTCACGTAATCCGTATCTTTTGCCCAGATTAATTCCCTGTTTTATGTGAGAAGTGAGGACTATCTTGCTCATAGAAGGAGTTAGATCGTCGTGGGGGTTCGAATTACCGGATTGATTTTCGATGAAAAAGTCCGGTCGAACCATCTTTCCGATATCGTGGTAGTATCCCCCTACCTTGGTTAAAAGAGGGTCCGCCCCTATAGCTCTTGCCGCGCTTTCTCCCAGGCTCGCAATGTTCTGGCTGTGGTGATAGGTTCCCGGGGTTTCGGTCCTCAACCTTTCCATGAGGGGGTGTGAAGGGTTGAGCAATTCCATCAGCCCTATAGGGCTTGTAATTTGTGTTATCCGTTCAGTTGCCGGTACCGCGGCCGCTATAAACAGCGCACTGATGAGTCCGTTAAATACCGCCCACCAGTAATTTGGCCAATCGAGGTTTACGATGAACGGGGTGGATAAAGTGGGGAACCTGAAAGCGAATACCAGTACTGCGTTTATCAGGGCTACTGAGACACCTATGCTCGTCAGATCCGACATTCTATTTATATCCCGGGTTTCCAGTATACCCACCAGCCCCCCGGCAAATGCGATTATTACCGGACCTATTGAACCTGAGATTCCTGACTGAATTCCAACGGCAATTGCTAAAAAAAGGTTAAGGCTAAGACCGGTTTCGAAATCTAGGAAGAGAGCCGTTAATGCCGTAGCGAATGCTACCGGAACGAGGTAGAGGGAGACCAGGGACGCACCTTTTATCGTGAGCAACAGCAGGAAGGTCGTGCCCATGAGAAAGCCCATCAACCTGTTGTCCTGGGTTATTCGTTCCTTTCTTATCGAAAGATAAGATATAGTTGCAACCGCTGAGATTGCTACAATCAGGCCGTGAGACAAAGCCACTTTCCAGGGTAAAAATTGGAAAATAGGCTCGCTGCTCGAGAAGTTAAAAGTAAACAGAAAAGAGATTAGCAGGACGTAGATAGTCAGCAGGAACCCTTTTTTAGAACTCTCCTCAAGAGAAGGTTCTGACAGCGACTGGAAGAGTTCGGTAATTCCCTTTTGAGGGCTATTTTGAAGATTCGTCTTCATAGGCTTCGATAATCTTCTTCACGAGGTCATGCCTTACGACGTCCGTTTTTGTGAGGTATATGAATTCGATTCCAGGAATATCCTCCAGAAACTCGCGGTCGTGACTCAACCCCGAAGCGTCGCTCTTTAGATCTATTTGAGTGATGTCAC
Source organism: uncultured Thermotogae bacterium (assembly GCA_964649445.1). Classification (GTDB taxonomy): domain Bacteria; phylum Bipolaricaulota; class Bipolaricaulia; order M55B111; family M55B111; genus JAGXLP01. The sequence continues at coordinate 4,019 of CAZYPS010000020.1, forward strand.
CCGTGATCACTGCCTTCGAGTCGAATCCCAACCTTGTAAGAAACATCTTTAACTGAGTTGAAGTGGTATTCTGGGCTTCGTCCAGAATCACGAACGAATTATTCAGCGTCCTCCCTCTCATAAAAGCCAGAGGGGCGATCTCGATCCTTCCGTCTTCCTTTAACCGCTCGAACTCTTCCCCGGGAATCATATCGTAAATTGCGTCGTAGAGAGGGCGGAGATAAGGGTTGACCTTTGCCTGCATATCGCCGGGCAAAAACCCCAGTTCTTCTCCGGCTTCGACCGCAGGTCTGGTGAGTATCATTCTTTTAACCTTCCCTTTCTTCAAGTATTCTATCCCCATTGCGACTGCAAGGTAAGTTTTACCCGTACCGGCGGGACCAATACAGAATACGATGTCCTTTTCCCGAATTGCTTCCACGTATTCTTTTTGTTTGATCGATTTCGGTTTAATCTGTTCTCCCCAGTAGGTAGTCTGGATGACGTCGGACAGTACCCCTTTTAGCTCTCCTCCTTCCTGGTCTTTAGCCATCCGGGTTAGCCTTTTTACCTCTTCGTGTTTTAGTGATTGGCCGGCGTCAATCATTTCCAGTAGCTCGTCAAAGAGAGATCGAACCTGTTTAACTTCTTTTTCGTCTCCTCTTATCTTTATTGTCCCGTCCCTGACAATTATCTGGGCGTCGAAATTATCGCGAATGTATTTCAGGTTCTTATTGTATTGGCCCAATAGAGTCACAGTTTGATCATGATCCCTAAGGGTCAGTTCCCGCTCTATGGTCTTTTTGCTATCGTTGATTTTCATCACTCCCGGATTTTATCTTTCCCTGCTATGAGCTCTTGTCCTGCCTTCTGACTTTCCTGTTTCGATTTTAAAGGTTTTGCAAGGCAGAAATCTTTTCTGACGTCTGACAACTTGACCTGGACTTCATCTCCCGTCTCGAAGTTTTCGTCATTTTTTTTTTGGAGTCTAAGTGTACGTCAAGATAGTTCCTGGAGTAACCCCTCCATCCGTCAATTTTATCACTGGACTCTTCAATTATCACATCGGTCGTTTTTCCCCGGAGTTTTTGTTTTGCATCCAAGCTTGTTGAAGAAGCTAAGGAACGAAGTTCTTTTGCCCTCCGTTTCTTTGCGGAGGAATCCACTTTATTTTCGAAATCAGCTGCCGGAGTAATAGATCGGGGCGAATAGCGGAATACGTGGGTATTGATAAATTCTACTTTACCTACGATTTCTTTGGTCCGGTTGAAGTCCTTCTCTTTTTCACCCGGAAATCCAACCATCAAATCCGTTCCAAACGTCGGATCAGGCAGGTGGGATTCAATTAGGTCGATTTTTTTCAGGTAGTACTCCCTGGTATAGCCTCTTTCCATTGCGTCCAGAATCCTGTTTGATCCCGATTGAAGCGGGATATGAAAATACGGACAGAGTTTTTCGGAGTCTTTGAAAACCTCGAGTAGCTTTCGAGTTACCCCGTCGGGGTTAATCGAACTCAGTCTTATCCTGGATATCTTTTCAATGCGGGTGAGTCCGCGAATTAATTCAGCCAGGTCTTCGGGTTCTTCCCCGTATTCGGCCACATTTACCCCTGTCAGAACAATTTCCCGAAAACCATTATCACCCAGTTTCCCGGCTTCTTCCAGTACCTTGGATTGGGATTTACTTCTTGATGGTCCTCTCAAGTAGTGGACCTTGCAAAAGGTACAGGAGTTGTTGCAACCGTCTTGGATCTTTAAGAAAGCTCTCGTGTGATTGCTGTCCCGTGATATACTTCCCTGATCGAGATCCCAGTTTTGGCTCTCGGCTTTTTCTATCTTACCCCTAAAACCGGATTCTACTCTGTCTATTATCTCTACTACTCCGTGCTTGTGGGAGTTGGGGAATATTGCGTCGACCCCGGAAATCTCGGCTATCTCGTCCGAGTCCAGCGTGGTGTAGCAGCCAGTTGCCAGTACCAGGTTGGCCTTTCGGGCCGCCCGCCTTAAATATTTCCGGGATTTCCTATCGGCACCGGTGGTGACACTGCAGGTATTTATGACGACTGTATCGGGATCTTCGGAAAAGGGCACGACACGGTGCTCGGGTTCAGCTCTCACGGCTTCCTTCATAACTTCGGTATCGTACTGATTTGCTTTACAGCCTAACGTATAAAAAGCTACTTTCTCTGTCATAGTATTTGTCATAATTTAGGATTCAGGTGCGGGGAGGAGAAGGGGTAAAATTATTTGCCAATGGGAGTTTCTCCCTCGTGTCTCTCGACTTCAAAGCGTTTGACAACGAAATTCTGATCTCCCGGTGGGATACCAGCTTTGTTTTTTGTCACTTTAAGTTGCTCTTCTATGGTATCGACTCCGTCCAGGTCGGGTAAAAGCAGGCCAGATCTGGATCCTTTTTCAACAATAATCCCGTATTTGTCAGGATTGAGGTCGTCTTTATCGCAGACTTCCGGCTGGGTCAAGACGTCTACCGATACTATTAATTCCTCCAGTTCGCCAGGTTTGACTGGGGAAAACCTCGGGTCTTCCAGAGCAGCCGAAGAAGCGTTCCTCATTATTTCCTCTCCAATAGATTCCGTAACTGGCGTATAGGTTCCTATACAGCCCCTGAGATCACCGCTGGTCCTCTTCAGGGTTACGAATGCTCCTCTGGTTTCATCAGGTAGCGATTTCTTGAGCTCCTGAATCCCTCCGGGGTCCTCGCCTATAACAGCCTTCTGAACTGACTTTTTGGCTAATTTTACGTAATTATCTTCCATTGCCCTTTATTATAGAGCCAAGTGTCCCCTTATTCAAAGCTACCTGGGTCTTTAACTAAATCCTTGACTTATCTCCAAGGATACGTTAAGTTAAGCGTGATGTTAAGATGAAATGGAAAATAACCATATCAGTCGTTCTGATCGTATTATTAATCGGATCCGGGATCGGGATCTACCTCTACAATCAGCGCGACGTAAACGAACTAGTTAAGAAAGGGGAGAGGATTAACCTTCTCGTCCTGGGTATCGATCATATTGAGGGAGCTCAAGCAAGACGGAGCGATACAATGATGCTCGCCAGTATAGATACGGCCCAGCAGGAAGCCAGTTTGATTTCCATTCCTCGTGATATTTTCCTGAAGTATCCGGATGAACAGTTCCGGCGAGTTAACGCTGCTTACGCCATAGACGGACCGGAGCTCGCCCGGGAGATTGCATCGAATTTTCTGGGTGTGCCAATAAACTTTTACCTCGTCCTCGATTACGAGGGGTTCAGGGAAATAGTTGACTTAATGGGTGGGGTAGAGATAACCGTGGAGGAGCGGTTAGAGTACACGGACGAGGCCGCGGGTCTAAATATAGACATAGATCCCGGCACTCAAGTCCTGGACGGCCAGGATGCCATGGGATATGTAAGGTATAGAGGAGACCAGAGTGACTTACAGCGAATAAATAGGCAACAGAAGTTCCTCCGGGCACTTCTTAAGGGTGGCGTAAACCTGGAAGGCTGGTCTCAGATTAAAGATGTTATTAATACGGGTCGTAACTACGCAAAGACGAATCTCTCTCTGATGGATATGTACGATCTCGGAAGGACTTTAAAAGATCTGGAAACGGAAGACTTTGATATGATAACTCTTTCGGGTAAACCGGCAAGAGTTCAGAATAAATCCGTACTGCTCCCTCGCATTGTTGAGACCAGGAAGGTAGTTGCTCAGGAAGTAAACGGGATAAATATGGTTAGCAACGCCGACGCAAAGATTTATGTTTTAAACGGTGAAGGAAGTAATTTCCTTGCGAGGAATACGGCGGACAGGCTTACCAGTTTGGGGTTCTCGGTAACCGGAACGGACAACGCGGATAGGTTTGATTACGAAACCAGTTATCTCGTAACCTTGAACGATGAAGGTGAAGAGATGGCGGATTTAGTAGCTCAGGAGCTGGATTTTAATCTGGAAATCGTCAGTTCGGAAGACTTTCAGGAGACGATGGCGTCGCTTGAGGGAGCAGGTATAGACCCACCTCCTGAAACTAACTTAATATTAATAATGGGAGAGGGATCACCAAGCTTTGTCTCTTGATGAGAAAGAAAGCCGGGAACTATTAAGTTTGCTGGAAATTATCGAGGATAAGAAAGGAGAACAACCCAAGGTTCTGGATATGAGGGATCATACAATTGCTACTCGGTTCTTCGTGCTTGCAAATGGGACGAACCCCAAACACGTTAGGGCTCTAGCTGAGGAACTGCTGGAGAAGTACGACAAGGAGGTAGTTCATGAGGAGGGACTTAATGATGGGTCCTGGGTGGTTCTCGATTACGGAGAAGTGATGGTTCACCTTTTTGACGAAGACGTAAGGAAGTTTTACGATCTCGACGACCTCTGGGTTGACAGAAGTTATCCTCTCAAAAAGTTAAAGGCGGCCTAAAACTCACCATAAATACCGGATACAACTGGATTAGTTCAGAAAACTATCCTTGATTAACTTTCTATTACTGATAAGATAATCCGTCCCAGAAGCGAGGGCTGTGGCCATTGCCAGGTAGACTAACCAGGGAATTGTTTGGGCCACCCAATTCAATTGGAACTCCAGATTTATAGTAATAGAGACGATAAGAGCTATATGTGACACTACTTTGGTCTTTCCAAACCAGCTGGCTGAAATGACCTTTTCTCTGGTTGCCCCAAGCAATCGAATGCCTGTTACGAGAAATTCTCTACTGATTATCACCACAACCGGTATTGCAGTAAGTTCTCCTAGCTGAACAAACGTAATAAGGACCGCGGAGACAAGTAATTTATCCGCGATCGGGTCGGCGAACTTGCCAAACGGACTCGTCCGGTCGTATTTTCTTGCCAGGTAACCGTCAGCAAGATCCGTGATGGAGGAAAATAGGAACAGTGCCAGTGCAGCAAGGTTAAAGTCCGCCAGCAGGAGAAACATCACGAAAGGTACCGAAAAGATCCTGATAACTGTTAGTGCATTGGGGAGATTTTCGTCAGACATTGTATGATTTTTTCATTTGAAAATTGCCAAAATATTTTAGAACTACTCTCCCTTATTAATTTGGAGTACAAATTCAATAGTATTAACTATTTCTAATTATGTATAATGGACTGATTCTCTAATTGCCACTATAGTTGTGTGACTATTCCCGTCAGTAATTTCAAATATAATATAAGAAGTTTAAGTCATTAAGATTTTAACGGTTGAGCCTAACGGTAATTTGCAAGTCAGTTTTTAACGCCCTGATTTCTGGATTATCAGCTACTTGAAACGGTTAACGGGGAAGTAATTTATGGCATAATCCGAAAGACGGCCCGGTGTGTCCCCGGTAACACTTTCGGAAGGGTGGCTTGATTAGGTCAAGGCTGAACGACGTTTCCACTAATATAGTTTCCGAGTGGTTTAACTTTTTGAGCCGAGGGGATTAAATCCGGTTAATTTAGGTAAAAATTGTCCCTTTAGTCAATCGGTTGAAGAAGGGGTGGATTGTATTTTTCCTCGTACTGGCTTATACTGTCCCAAATTGGTTGGTTTTTCTTTTCGACCGATAAGCCTATTGGCGAGGGTTTCGAAAAAAGTTTTTATGAAAAGCTTTTAATACCATATAAAGGTGAAAGTCGATGTTAAAGCTTTACAATACATTGACGGGTCAGGAGGAAGAATTCGAGCCGATCGAGGAGGGGAAGGTTCGATTCTACAGTTGCGGTCCGACTGTTTACGATTACTTCCATATAGGCAATGCCAGGCCATTTATTGTCTTTGATGCCCTTCGCCAATATCTTAAGTTCAAGGGATACGAAGTCGAATTTACCCAGAACGTCACGGATCTGGATGATAAGATAATCGATCGGGCAGAAGAAGAGGGTCTCGAGCCGGATGAACTTGCAGAGAAGTACGCAGAGGCTTATTTCGAAGATCTGGACAGATTGGGAGTTAACGAGGCAGACTACATACCGAAAGTCACCGAATACGTCGACCATATAATCGACCACGTAAGTGCGCTTGTGGAAGAGGGCTACGGTTACGAAGTGGAAGGTGACGTCTATTTCAGGGTTAGGGAGTTTTCCGATTATGGCAAGCTTTCCGGCCGATCGGTAGATGACCTGGAGAGCGGTGCCCGAGTCGAAGTAGAAGATAAAAAAGAGGACCCGCTAGATTTTGCCCTCTGGAAGAGTTCCGATCCGGAAGAGCCGGGCTGGGACAGTCCCTGGGGCCGCGGTCGCCCGGGCTGGCATATCGAATGCTCCGTCATGGCTCAGACTACCCTGGGAGACACTATAGACATCCACGCCGGCGGTCACGACCTGATATTTCCCCATCACGAAAACGAAATAGCTCAGTCCGAAGCGAGAACTGGAAAACAGTTCTGTCGTTACTGGATACATAACGGACTGCTGGAGTTCGAGGGAGAAAAGATGTCTAAGTCCCTGGGAAACTTCGAGTACGCCAGAGAGGTACTGGAAGATTACGACACGGAGACCGTAAGGTACTTCTATTTTTCCACCCACTATAGAAAGCCTCTAAATTTCAGCGAGAAGAACCTGGAAGACGCAAAGAGTGCCGTAAATAGAGTTTACGAGTTCTTGCGAAACGTGGAAGGACTGGATACGGACGGGGGAGGATTGGAGTTCTCCCTGACGGAGTCCGGGAAAAAGCTGCTCGACCGGATAGAAACTGCCCGGGACCGATTTGAAGAGGAGATGGATAAAGACTTCAATACTCCGGGAGGACTGGGAGTAATATTTGATCTTGTCAAGCAGGCGAATAGATTTAGGAATGAAGGTAAAGGTGAAAACTTTTATTTGCTGGGAAAAGCGAAGAACAAAGTACAGGAGTTATCGGAACCGCTTGGGCTTTTCCAGGGGAGATCCGAGGCGACCGCCAGCGGTTTGGAAGAAGAGTTGCTGGACCTGATCCTGGACATCAGGAACGCATTGAGGGATCAACAGGAATGGGAATTAGCCGATCGAATAAGGTCAGAACTGGAGGAAATGGGAATCGAGGTCAAAGACCAGGAAGGGGAAACCACCTGGCAGGTTGACCGGAATTCGTAACTCCCGAAATTAACTGGTAATTTTGGGTTGAACTTTCAAACAATACGACTTTTAGGTGATAACGTGAATAAACTAGAAGCGTACTTATCAGTATCGGACGTGGCTGAATATGCCGGATTGAGCGTAGAAGGAGTCAGGGATCTGATTGATAAAGGCGAGTTAGAAGCTCTGGAACTTAACGGTAGGACGAAAATTAGAAAAACAGAAATAGATAGGTGGCTGGATGAGCAGGTAAATATCGAAAAATTGCTCGAATTAACTGATAAAATCGACGGAGAGGTCGATGCTGAAGAGGTCGCTTCGGCGCTGAATATGGATCCGGAAGAGGTCCAGGATAAAATTGTAGATGATAATTAGTTCCTTCGCCTTAAATACCTTCACCTAAACTATCGTGGCTAACAATAGTGTGTTCCAGGAACTGCTAGATCGGACGGAAGACCTGAGAGGGCGGTTGATTCGTAGTTTTGTCGCAATAATCCTTGTGGGGATTGCCGCCTATGTCTTCAGAGAACGTGTCCTTTCGTTCATTCAAAGGCCACTGGTCGACAAAGAACTGATTTTTATCCACCCGACAGAGGCGTTTTTTACTTACATTAAACTTTCTCTGTTTGTCGGTGTGCTTGTCAGTGCTCCTTATCTTCTATTCCAGATGATTCAGACCGCCAGCCCTTTACTGTCTAAAAGCGAGCGATTCAGCAAGGGTTTCGTTTGGGCGCTGTTTGGGTTTGGTAGCCTGTTTTTCTATTCCGGTGCGGCATTTGCTCTCCTCGGAGTGATGCCTTTTGCGCTGGATTTCTTGAAAGGTATCAGCGGAGAGAGTTTAAGGGCTACCTTTACCGTGGGAAACTATGCCTCGTTTGTAATGGCGTTTACGCTTATTTTTGGGTTCGTTTTTGAGATGCCGGTGATCTCCTTTGGGTTAGCCAGGCTTGGTTTAATCACCCGAAAGACATTGACTAGTCAGTGGAGGATAGCGCTTATTACCGCGGCAATTTTGGCAGCGGTACTCACCCCTCCTGACCCGATAACCCAGATGTTTCTCTGGGGTCCGCTGTTGATTCTTTACGGTTTATCTATATTACTTGCGGGAATAGCTGAGCGGAGATAGCGATAAAGAGTAAGACTAATCTCGTAAAGGCTGGGGTTTTCACGGAGAATTCATTAAAAGTGTGGTTTTAGTTTTGATTTCGGTATTACATTACTGAACGGAATGCGTTAAAATAATTTAAGTAAGATTGGAGGTGCTATTAGCTAATGTTCGGATTAGGACCAACTGAATTAATAATTATTCTGGTAATAATTCTCGTTATCTTTGGCGGAGAAAGGTTACCTGAACTAGCTCGATCACTGGGGAAAGGTGTCCGGGAATTTAACAAGGAAAAGGAAAAGATCCAGGAACAATACGAGGAGACACAGGGAGCAATAGACGTCGATACTGAAACCGGTTCGAAAGATGCCGATAGGGCTTCCGGTGACGAATCCGACGAAGACGAAGAGAAAGACGAAGAAAGCGAAACTGAGAATTAATAATAGATTACAGTTTTTTGAATGAAAGACGAAGAACGACCGCTCGGGGAGCACCTTGAGGAGCTGAGGAGTCGGATAATCCGCTCCCTGGGGGTGATCGTTCTCCTCGGTGGTATTGCCTATTTTTTCAGGATTCGGCTGCTGGATTTTCTTATTGAGGCTGCCCGCGAGGAATCCTTAATTTATCTCCATCCAACTGAAGCATTCCTGACATACCTGAAGTTAGCCGTGATAACGGGGTTAATCCTCTCTACCCCGTGGCTGCTTTATCAGTTCTGGAAATTTATCCTGCCGGCTTTGCTCGAGGAAGAGGAAAAGTGGTTTAGACTGGGATTTTTCCTCGGTGGAGTCCTGTTCTATGGAGGTATCGGGCTGGCGTTGCTAGTTGGGTTGCCCTATACGATGAAGTTTCTGGCGAACGTGGGGGGCGAGAGCCTCGTTTCCAGCTTTTCCGTCCGCAATTACATAACCTTTACCTCCCTGTTGTCCTTTGCAATGGGACTCGTGTTCGAACTTCCACTGCTCATCTATCTGGTTGTGAGGCTGGGGTTCGTCAAGTTATCGACTCTGAGGAAAAATAGAAGGTTCGTTATCGTGGGTACGTTTATTGTAGCGGCGTTTATAACTCCGACCGACCTCTTCTCTCAGGCTTTTATGGCAGTACCTCTTATTTTGCTTTACGAAGCTACTCTCCTGGTTGTGGCTTTTACAATAGGAGAACCTGAACCCGAGTAATCCCGCCCGTAGTTATGCCACCAGTTTTGCCGTCTTGTTGACTATTCCAGGGGCGAGGGGATAGAAGATCGTCCTCTTGTCGTTCTTAATTATCTTTATCTGGCCGTCGTCAGTTTCAACGTACTTAAACCCGAAACTTTTTATAATAGGATATGGTAAAACATAAGTATAAGTGATAATATACCTCTGATCGTAAGTTCGGTAAACAGCTATTCTCCCCTTGAAGTTGACCAGTTGGTCTAAATCTACTACTTCCTTCACCTGGTCCGGAAGCCAGCGCTCCTCCTTGTTCTTCATTGTCTCGATTACTCCGTTAACATCGTACGTCGGTCCAAGAGAGACCACGACAGGGTTCTCCCGGTATATTCCCCCACCTGTGTATTTCATCTCGGTCCTCATCCTGATGTCCGCAAGTTCGGAAGTTACCAGGTGCCAGGAAGAGAGAAATACGACCAGAATAATTGTAAAAATTATCCTGGTCCGGTATTGCTTTTCTTCAGCTTTTTCCCTTCTTTCCTTATTTTTTTTCTCATTCTTGCTATCCAGAGATCCGAGAAAATTAATGTATTCCCCTTGTGATCTAAATTTCAGGTAGAAGTAAAGCAAAATCACAGGTAAGCCAATATAGTAAATTAGGAAGTAGAGGAGTGTTAGCATTTTAAGACTCCATTTCACCATTATATATCTTGGACATCCGGTAATTCAATTTTCATTTCCTTTATGGACGAGAAACCGTTATTAATCCTGATATCAATTTCAATAACTACGAAAGTATTAGATGTTCGGCAGGTTATTTTCCGGAGTTTGCCGGCGAGGCTTTAGAACCTATAAAGTATTTGACCGGCTCTAAAAAATGGTTTTCAGTCTTTCAGGTTTTCGAGATTTGCTCGGTCATAATATTTTTAGATTAAAAAGCTGGGGTGTGTACGGCTGAAGTTTTTGGTGCGTTAAAATGGAAATCGTACTTAAGGAATTAGACTCCGCTTTTCTACAAAGGTGGGCAAATGAGAACCAATAACTTGGGAATTTTTTATAGTGTTCTTAACCATAAAGTTGAAATTCTGGTTATATACTCGAAGTTTAAAAGTAGTTAGAGACAAGGATAGTTGAACTGGTAGTTTTTGTTTGAAATGACACCCCGATGGATATATTATACAATCGCAATGTTTGGCGAGGGGAAGCTCAAGTTTCTAGAATTTGTACCTTGATAAGTTTTATAGCTTTAAATTTAAACTTGAAGGGCGTTAAGAGTAAACGCCGCCATTTAAATTAATTAAAAACATAACAGGAGGTGATAGGTACCTACTCTGAGTAGTTAAATAATTTAACTTAACTATACGAAAGGTTATTTCAGAATTTGTACCTCCGTTTTATTCTTACCTGATTAGTTTTAGCTGGAAACGAAAACTAAAAACAACGCAATTTTAAGGAGGGTAAAATGAATTATAAATATAAAAGCGCAATTGTCCTTTCTTTATCCCTGCTGCTGGTTCTGAGTGCTTTTACGGCCGTTTTAGCTCAGGACGAAGAAGGTGAACTGGTTAAGGAAATCAACCTGGAAGTAAGGACGAGCAGATCAACGGGCATTGGGGATACTGCCGAAGGAACGCTTGACCTCTTCATGGCAGGCGTGCCGGGGAAACAATTTGAGGGTTTATCCGAAAGCATGCGGGAAAAAATTGGGAGGATTAGGAGTGCCGGTTCTTACAACAATCTATACTTCAATCCCGCGGCTTCCGACAAGTATACTTCCGAGGTCGGCGGCAAAAGACAGTTCAATCCTTACTCTATAAGAAAATTCCGCTACGCGATGAACTGGCTCGTGGATAGGGAAAAAATAGTTGAAGAAATGTATAACGGGTTCGCAGCGGTCAGACCCACTTCTGTTGCCACGACCGTCTCCACCTACGATAAATACGTCCAGCCAGTAGTCCAGGAACATGGGGTAACGCCGACCGGCGATTTTGAGAAGGCGAAAACTATGATTACGGAGACCCTCGAATCCGCTATGGAAGACCCTGAACTCAAGGGCGAGTTGAAGAAGTTGGAAGCGGATGACTCTCCTGTCGGTTACTGGTGGGCTTACAAAGGGCCTAACGAAGACGAGTTCAGTCCGATCAGGCCTATAGTCATGATCAGAGTCGAGGACGAAAGG
>CAZYPS010000020.1:15480-27336 GCA_964649445.1 uncultured Thermotogae bacterium
AGTATTACTGCGACCAGCTGGAAAAGGTCGGTATAAATCCTCAGAGGAAACAATGGGACAGGAGGAAAGCCATCCAGAATGCCTGGTACACCGACCCCAAGGCACTTAAATGGCACGTCTACACCGGCGGCTGGATCGCTTCCGGTAACTCCTTCTTTGAAAGGTTCAGCGCCTTCCAGATGTACTCACCGTTTTACGGCTACATGCCGGGTGGATTTGCGGGGGAGAACGCCTGGAAGTACCAGAATGAGGAACTGGACAAGTACGGAAAGAAGATTCAGCAAGGGTTGCTGGAATCTCAGGAGGAATACTGGGAAACTTTCCAGACGTGTATCGATCTTGGACTGGAAGAAAGCGTTAGAGTTTTTCTGACTACGACTTTCGATTATTACCCGTACAACGAAGAAGAGGTCGTTTCGTTCATACCGGACGGAAAAATTGGCTGGTCCAGTGTCTGGACGGGGAGAACAATAAAGACTGTAGACGGGGTGCTGGACACTGCCGAGTTCGCCAGTCAGGGTAACCTGTTCATGGATAACTGGAACTTCATTGGTGGATCGACGGACGTCTACACTCAGAGATTAATCAGATTAATGCGAGATGAACCTTACTGGTCAGACCCCCAGACCGGTCTAAATGTTCCGATCCGTGGTGAATGGACGAATATAGAAGAGGACTACGAGTACGAGGAAGGCGAGTTGAAGCCGGGCCTGGAAGTACCGAGCGATGCCGTTTACTACGACACCGAAGCCAAAGAATGGAAAAACGTGGAAGAGGGGACCATGGCAGCAACGAGTGCAACCTACGACTGGAAGTTCTCCAAATTCCACGATGGTCACATGATAGACGACACGGACCTCGTTGCCTCTTGGGCTTTTAGCAAGGAATGGGCCTATCAGGACGGTGAAGGAGATCCCAAGTTTAACAGTGGCTTTGGCGGTCAGACAAGACCTTTCTACGAAAAAGTCCGAGGGGTCGTCTGGCACGGTGACGGTGAGATCACCGTCTACGGCGATTACACCTTCCCGGATGACTCGATGATTGGTATGTACTATAACCTAGGAATTACCAAACCCTGGGAGATAAATTACGCGGCCGGCGAACTGGTTGCTTCCGAGGAGCCTTCGCCCGTTCTGGAAGAATCTTATACCTGGGAAGAGTCCGAAGGTTCTCTTTGGGTCCACTTTATCAGTGAAAGCCAGGGTCAGGACTTCAAGGCAAAGCTGGAGAGCATGAAGGAAAACTTTAACGTTCCGCCATACCTCAAAGAGGAGAACAATTCTCCAGCACCGATTACCTCTGATGAGTTGAACGAGGAAGTGGACAGCGTAATCGAGTTCTACGAAGAGTACGGTCACTTCTATCCCTCACAGGGACCGTTCGTTCTGACCAATTACGATGCCCAGAATAAGGTAATGAATTTCGAAAGGTTTGACCAGGTCGTCGATAATCCTGAGTACCCGTACAGCTGGGACCACTGGGCAGAGACAATGAAATTTGTCAGCCTAACGATCGGTAACATCCAGGTTCCAACTAATACGCCGAGAGGATCCAACTTCGATGTCACCATTAGCGCGGAAAGGACGCAGTCCTACCCGACTGAAGAATCCGCTCCAGCGGAAGAAGGAAACATCGAAGTTAGGCTGCTATCGGACGGAGAGCTGATTCACTCAGTACAGGCGGAACTTTCTGAGCCAGGAACATTCAAGGCAACAATGCCGGCGGACGCTACCGTGGATCTTGACGCGGGAGCCTACGTAGTCAAAGTCGTCGGATCGCTGCCAGGTCAGGAAGCTTCCGTGGTAGAGTCTACGTCAACCATAGTCTTGGTGTAATTGAATAAACTTAAATTGATGAACTCGACGTACATCACTTGAAATCTACAACCAGGGTGGGGTCTAAGTTAGACCTCACCCTGGTTTTTATTCTTATGAGAAAATTTTCTGAACTTTGATAAATTAGTACTCAGTTCCCGATTTTATTTTATCTTGATAAAAAGGGTTAAAAAAATCGTTTAATTCCAATGCCTCGAAAGTCCGGCCTAGATTGGCTGATAGGAAATACTTAATTTGTTTGAAATTTTCTTTTCATTTAATTATTTTTACTGATATAATCTTTCCGAAATGGAGGGCCTGATAGGTTCAGGTAAATAATGTTCCGTCAAGCTGAGGGGAAGGAGTCCAAAAGTAAAGCAGGGGTTCCGAATTCTGGCGCTATCGGACAGTTAAACAAATTCACAGAGGTTTTTGGCTAATTTGCTTTTTTCAAGGGGGAAGAAAAAATGCCAGCGAGGGTGAAGTACCTCGTATTTAGGACTTTTCAGGCTTTGATAACCCTGGGGATAGTAGTACTTATCCTCTCCTCTTTATTTAATAGTATGTCGGAGGAACAGCTACAGACGAGAATCCGGCAAACGGTGACTGCCCGGGTTCGTAATAGCACTGAGCTCCAGCAGCTGTCCGACGAAGAGTTGGAGGAGTGGCGGGAAAACGAAATAGCTAAGCTCAGGGATAGATGGGGACTGGATCAGCCAGTCTGGCAGAGGATATTTATGGACGCCTGGGACAGGATGACGCTTAATTTTGGGCAATCCTACATGATGACGGCTCCCGGTGGTAGCAGGCAGGTAATGGACATAATAATGTCCAGACTTCCAAGAACAATACTTCTGTTTACGACTGCCGCGGTTATATACGTATTGCTCGGTTTGGTAGTTGGTTTAAAGGCGGCGCAGGTGGCAGGGGGTAAGTTGGATAGATTCCTGTCGATCTTTGGTATGACTTCTTCCAGCATGCCCATGTGGTGGCTTGGGATGCTTGCTATTTTGATTTTTGCCTACCAGCTTGGCTGGTTTCCCTCAACGGCAATGCCGTTACCCCAGACGAGCGGGCTGGATTACTATTTTGGCGTTCTTTACAGGCTGGCACTGCCGCTGGCAACGATCGTATTCAATATATTTGGTGCGAGAGCCTGGGTGACGAGGAATATTGTCACCGACGTCCTTCAGGATGACTATATCATGGCGGCAAGAGCGAAAGGGGTTCCCGAACGTAAGGTAATCTACGGACATACTCTCAGAACTGCAGCTCCCCCGGTCGTGACTTCAGCTCTACTGTCGTTACTAATGTCGATAGGGGGGGCGATGATTACTGAAGTTATCTTCAACTGGCCGGGAATTGGATTGTTGACCAGGGTGGCAATAATGCAGGGAGATATTCCGGTTGTCATGGGAGTGATGTTCATTACCTCCGCTATATATATTTTTGGTTACCTGGTGGCCGATCTACTCTATGGGCTACTCGATCCCAGGGTTGAAGTTGGGACCTCCAATTCGATGCGGTAGGTGATATAATGATTAAGAAAAGGTTAAAAGACTTCTTCCGTGGGTTTTTTGAAGTATTTCGCGAGTACAGAGGCGAGACTACGGGGATGATCGGGTTAGGTTTAATCTTCTCAATGGTAATACTGGCACTTTTAGCTCCATCACTCGCTCCGGATACAAATCGAAGATGGGACAATGTGGACCGCTGGAGGGACCTGCCAAAAGGAGCTCCGCCCTTTTGGATGAACTATTTGACTGGCTCAAACAAGGCTAAACAGCAGGTCAAAGTCGAACCTGCAAGTACTTCGAGTGAGTCCGTAATAACCACCCTGGTTTACAATTATCAATTTGATACCGACTTACCTCCGAAGAACGTTGTCTTTTACGTTGAAGGGGAGTACGAAAGCGAGGAACCAAAATTGATAGCGAGTCTGGTTAGGCCTGACGGGGAAAAGCTCCAGCTAACAACTCAGGACGTTCAGGGAACGGAAAGCGAGGCCGGATTTACTTTTGCTACACGATTGAGCTTATTCGGGGGAAACAGGCAAAGGACAAGGATCCACAGGTTTGCAAAGGATTTTGAAGACGGCTCTGTTCCTGATCCGAGCGAGATGGATGTTACCCGAACGGCATTTGCTAAAGCTCAGGAAGGCATGTTAACTGATACTGAACCATTGAATGGGGAGTATAGTTTTGAATTGATGCTTGTTGGCCCGGAATCGGAAATTACGAGGTCGCGGGGTATATTCATGGGCCAGGTTTACGGTCTTATGGGAACTGACGGCAGTGGTCACGATATTGCCCGGGGCTGGATCTGGGGAGCAAGATACGGGCTTATTCTCGGGTTGTCCGTTGCCGCTGGTACTGTGATCATAGCACTGATATTCGGAATGACCAGTGCCTACTACGGGGGATGGGTCGATGAACTTATGCAGCGTCTGAACGAGATAGTTATGGGAATACCGACCCTGCCGATCCTGGTAGTAGTTGCAACTCTCTGGGGTAGAAGTATTTGGTTTGTAATACTTATCATGACCCTTCTATATTGGCGTGGCATCGCCAAGACAATAAGAGCTCGGGGGCTGCAGATCAGACAAAATACTTACGTCGAGGCAGGTGAGGCGCTGGGGGCCAACGGGGCGAGGATTATTCGCGGCCACATGATCCCCCAGATGCTTCCTTACGCCTTCGCGGAGGCGGCGTTGATGGTTCCTTTAGCGATAATAGCTGCCGCCGGGTTGCACGTGCTTGGTCTCGGTGACCCCACGGTGGTGACCTGGGGAACCATGTTGAGCGAGGCAAATAGCGCAGGAGCTACTATTCGGGGCATGTGGTGGTGGGTCCTGTTACCCGGACTGGGGATCACGCTACTGGGGTTTGGATTTATATCGGCCGGTATGGCGGTTGAAAGGATAGTCAACCCGAAGATGAAGCAGGAATAGGATTGTGTTAGGAGGAGAATGATGGCTAACCCGGTTCTAGACGTGCGTAACCTAACAACTCACTACTTCACCAGGAAAGGCGAGGTTCAGGCACTGGACGATGCCAGCTTTAGTCTCGAGAAAGGAGAATCAATGGGCGTAGCCGGTGAAAGCGGGTGTGGAAAGAGCACCATGGCTTTTTCCCTGATTAACCAGGTTCAGCCCCCCGGAAGGGTAGTCGGAGGAGAAGTGAATATTGATGGTATAGATACCGTACAGCTATCAGAGACGGAGACGAGGAAAAAGGTGAGGTGGAAGCTAATTTCGATGGTTTTTCAGGGAGCAATGGATATATTGACTCCCGTTTATACCGTTGGGCATCAGATGAAAGAACCGTTACATTATCACCAGGGGATTTCCGGAGATGAAGCGAGGAAGAGGTGTGAAAAATACCTTGGAGAGGTAGGGCTGGATAAGGAGATATTTACGAGATACCCTCACGAATTGAGCGGGGGACAAAAACAGAGAGTAATTATAGCAACATCTTTGCTTCTAGAGCCTGCGGTTTTAATTGCGGATGAACCTACTACGTCGCTGGACGTGGTTGTAGAGGCACAGATAATGAATCTTCTTAAGCGGCTTAAAAAGGAGCTCGGAATATCGATGATATTCATTACGCACGACCTCAGCATTCTCTCCGAGGTTTCAAACAAGCTCTCGATAATGTATGCCGGAAAGTTTGCCGAACTGGGGGACGCTGAAAAGATATATAACAACCCGAAGCATCCTTATTCTGAAAAGCTCCTGGCTTCAATTCCGCGGCTCCACAAGGACGTAAAAAGGCTGGAAAGAATTCCCGGTGCGCCGCCAAACCTGGTTGACCCTCCTTCGGGCTGCCGGTTCCACCCCAGATGTCCTTATGCTGAAGAAGTTTGTCAGAAGGAGAAGCCGGATCCAAGAGTGGTTGAAGGAAGAAAGGTTGCCTGTCACTTCGCGGGCGAGGTCACGTGAGGGAGGATCATGAGCCCTGTTCTGGAAGCTGAAAATCTCAAAAAGTACTATACCATGAGTCAGTCTTTCTTTGGTAGACTGCTGGGAAGCCAAAAAAAGTACGTTAAGGCAGTAGATGGGGTGGACTTTGAAATTCCTCGGAAAAATGCAATGGCAGTTGTCGGCGAATCCGGCTGTGGTAAAACCACCCTTGGGAAAGTAGTAATGAGACTCCTTGATTCTACGGGCGGAAAGCTAATAATGGAGGGAAAAGACATCACTGAACTCAGCGGTTCAGGTGAGCTTAAGGCCTACCGGAGAACCACCCAGATGATCTTTCAAGATCCATTTTCCTCCATGGATCCCAGGTTTACCGCCTTCAATACTTTAGAAGAGCCGCTGGATATACACGATATGGGGGGCAGTTACGGGGAGAGAAAAGAGAAAATCATGAATGCACTTGAGGAAGTTCAGCTGACCCCGGCCGAAGAGTTCATCGATAGGTACCCTCACATGCTTTCGGGAGGGCAAAAGCAGAGAGTCGCAATAGCGCGGGCCCTGATTCTAAATCCCGATTTCATAGTTGCCGACGAACCTACGTCTATGCTGGATGTTTCCGTCAGGGCGGAACTGCTTAACCTGATGAAGGATCTGATGAGCGAGGAAGACCTGACCTATCTTTACATTACCCACGATATATCGACATCGAGGTTCTTTTCCGATTCCATATCCGTGATGTATCTGGGGAAATTTGTCGAGAAAGGTGAAGTAGCTACAGTTCTTGATAACCCCCTTCACCCCTACTCTCAAGCCCTGATAAAAGCCGTACCGGAACCAAAACCGGAAATGGTTGAGGTAATAAAAGAACTTCCGATTAAAGGGGAAGTGCCGGACGCCACGAACATACCCGGCGGCTGTCGGTTTCACCCGAGGTGCCCTTACGCTCAGGATATATGTGAGGAAGAAGAACCTGAGTTAAGAGAGGTAGAGGGCAGGGAAGTTGCCTGTCACTTTGCAGGGGAAGTACCTTAATTGCCATATCGGCGATTTAAAACTCGCCTTAATTTTCACTTTCCCGGAAGGAAGTAATCATGAACCATGAAGCGCCAGGTATATTAGAGGTTCTGACCGGCAATAAGAGAATGTTATTTGGCGCGGTCATGCTCCTGTTGGCGTTAATACTTGCCTTTTCCGCGATTTATAAGGAAGCCGCTACTTATTCTCGAGAAGGAACTGTTGCGCCTGGAGAAACCATTGGAATCGAGAAAAGGAGACCGGAGAACGAAGGCAGGTTTAATCTAAAACCTGACCGGGAATCAGTATCGGAAACGGTTGAGGTAGCGCTTCTTAATGAGAATCGGGAACCTCTGCGTAAGGTCTATCCTGGTGGCAAGGATGATAGCACGGTGGAAATAAGCAGAGAAACAAGTTATTTTAAGCTGGTTTCCGGCGAGGGTAGTTACGGTTACGAGTACCACATTAAATTTTCCTACCAGCCGTTCAGGTGGCTCTCTATTCCGGCCGCACTTTTCACCGTTTTCGGTGTAATAGCTATTTACCGGGGGTTCGACGAATTTATGGCCGACTTTGCAAAAGAGAGAGCACAGGAGTCGGAGGAGGAACTAGAAGAGGAGGGACAACACGTTGACTTTATGGGGATAAATAACGAAGAGGGAGAAGATTAACGGGTAAGATGAAGGTATATTTTAGCCATCCGACTATAACTTACAGAACCCGGACTGAGTCAACATGTTTGGCGATAATTGATGACACCCTCGGTCCCGATGAGATAGTTAATCCTCCCGATTTTGGTCTGAAAGACGACCTGAAGTCAATTATTCACGGATGTAACGTTGTCGTGGGAATGGCCATCGAGAACAACCATACGTTTCTCGTCTGGAACGAGATGGAGGAAGGCAAAAAGCACGGAGCTGACATTTACACTATCAGGGTGAAAAACAAAGAGAATATCGGAGAACTCGAAAAAGGGTTCCCGGAAGATGTTCGTCAGCTTTCCCGAGAGAAGTCCGATAAGTTTACGGGTGAATTGATGAACGAAAATAGAGGTTCGCTTCTCAGCCTGCTTTTTGGACATTGGGGCAGCCGTTTTTAACGGAAGTACTTCTGGCCGATTTTCCTTAAGATTTCCCGTGATAGCCTGGATCCTGTTTTCGCCTGTACTTTCTCTTTGTCTCCCGATTTGAAAAGGAACGACCCAGTGGCTATGTTCATATCCCCTGTATCAATTTCTTCTTCACGCCGGAATGAAAAAAGAGCGTCTATGTCATTTTCCGCAAGGGATTCGCGCGTCCTGGGTTCCTCGTTTTTCGAGCTGGCCCAAAACTCCACGAGTACCTGATTCTCATCCTTTAATCGAC
Organism: uncultured Thermotogae bacterium; assembly: GCA_964649445.1. Lineage (GTDB taxonomy): Bacteria > Bipolaricaulota > Bipolaricaulia > M55B111 > M55B111 > JAGXLP01. Next base: position 23,592 of record CAZYPS010000020.1, read on the forward strand.
CCAGTTTTCTGGAAAGATCTGGTGCTTCCGGGATATCGAGATCAAGCCGTTTCGTTTTTTCTTTTCCGAGGACGTTCGGGTTGAGTTCCGGATGCCAGTCCGAAGCCGAACTAGCCATCAGAATTAGATCGTATCCGGAGAATTCATTGGTCAATAGTTCGTCGAGTTCACCTACCGACCTGGTCCACACCACTCCAACTCCCGAAGGTGGTATCTGCTCCGTGGGGCCACTGACCAGGGTGACCTCTCCCCCCATTTGTCGGGCCTGTTGGCTTAAGCTATAGCCTAATGAGCTATCACCTGACTCACCGGTGAAATTAGCCTGGCTGAATAAATCCCTGGTCGGTCCAGAGGTCACGAGAATTTTTTTATTTTCCAGTAGCTGTTCCTCTTTTAAGACGTCTCTCAATTTCGAAATTACCTGGTTTATAACTATGGTTAGGGGAACTTCCTGGTCAGAAGAAACTCCGACTTCCCAAGCTTTAGGCTCCACGATATGTAAACCGTTTTCCTTAATTTGGTTCAAATAAGACCGGAGGGTTTCGCTGGAATATAGGTCGCGATTCATGGATGGAGCTATTACCACGGGGTTGGTGGAGCCAGAGATGAGTTCCGTGAGCGGCTCCCTTCCCAGGCCTGAAGCAAGTTTTCCGATAAAATTGAAGGAAGCAGGGGCAATTACGGTTAAGTCGCTTTCTCCCGTTAAAGAGGATTGGAAGAGCTTCTCCCTCCGTAAGCCAGAGGATTTTACCGTAACTTCTCTACCGGTAATCCGTTCAAAAGTAAGAGCGGTTACGTATTTTTTTGCCTCTTCGTTGAGAACCACGTGAACTTTTGCCCCAATCTTCTGTAACCGCTCCACGAGGTTGACGCTTTTGTAGGCTGTACTAACTCCGCAAACGCCAAGCGTGATATGTTTGTCTTTCAGCAATTCTCTATTCGTCATAGAAATCTATAATAAATTAACCCGATCGGCTCGGTAAGTCAAGTCGGATAAAGTTAGGGGTTGGAAAAAGAATAAAAAGGTTGAAAATTAGGACAAAAATGGTCTGGATTTTTTTTAGACCAGTGCTTATAATATCAGCACAGAAGATTATAGGCTAAGATAAAAGAGATATACCCACCACGGGTCCGCCTGGGCACACAGCGGTATGGTGTTTTGCTGCGACGGTTTAGCCTCCTTCCGCGCAGTTTTTTCGCCATACATTTACCTTAATGCGAAGTCCTGGGCGGATCCTACTTTTTTATTTTTTTCCCTCAATTTATTGAGCAATTTTTCTGGCCATTTTCTTGTTACTTTATACTTGATAAGTTTTCAGAAGTTTTTTAAAGTTCGTCAAGATTGCACCAGCGTTGATTCTAAGAATGAACAAATTCTTTGAACCTACAAAATAAAGTCGGGGGAGTATGAAAAAGATAGTTAGAAAGACGAAGGTCGGTGATGGTGTCTGGGAATATGATATTGATGCACCTTTGATTGCTGAAGCGAGCAAGCCGGGGCAGTTCATTATTATTAGGTTGCACGAAAAAGGGGAGAGAATTCCGATCACCATTGCCGATAGCGACGTTGATCGCGGTACTATTACGATAGTGGTTCAATCCGCCGGGAAATCCACGCTGGAATTAAACCGGGATTATTCGGAAGGAGAAAGAATTCATGATCTTGCCGGCCCTCTGGGTAACCCGTCGGAAATAGAAAATTATGGAAAAGTAGTTTTGATTGGCGGTGGAGTAGGAATAGCTCTAATTTACCCCGTCGCTAAAGCCCTTCAGGAAGAAGGAAATTACGTGATTTCAATTATCGGTGCTCAATCGGCGGATAAGATCTTTTACCAGGAAAAAATCCGCCAGGTCAGTGACGAGGTTTTAGTTACGACTGATGACGGAACTGCTGGAAGGGAAGGGTTCACGAGTGACGCGTATAAGGACGTGCTGGAGGAGGAAGATATTGATAGGTCCTGGGCCATAGGGCCAGTAATTATGATGAAAGTATGTCAGGAAGTGGCAGAGAAATACGATACTGAGCTTGTCGTCAGCTTAAATACCATAATGGTTGATGGCACGGGCATGTGTGGTGGCTGTCGAGTGGAAGTGAATGGGCAAGCAGAATTTGCCTGCGTGGACGGGCCGGAATTTCCTGGTTCAGCCGTGGATTTTGAAGTATTGACCCAGAGAACTGAGACTTACAAAGAGGAAGAGGAGTGTGCTCTGGAAGAATACCTGGAGGGCAACAAACGATGAGCGTAAGAGAAGAAGCAGTGCCTATGCCTCAACAGAGTCCTTCCGAACGGGTGAAGAATTTTGCCGAAGTTCCACTGGGTTACGATGAAGAAGCTGCTCGGGAAGAGGCGGAGAGGTGTCTTCAGTGTGACCCAGCTCCCTGTATAGAGGGATGCCCGGTTGAAATAGATATCCCCACCTTTATCGATCAAATTAAGGATGGAAAATTTCAGGAATCCATAGGTACGATAAAGGAATCCAACAATCTACCCGCAATTTGTGGAAGGGTTTGCCCCCAGGAAGAACAATGTCAGGAGGTCTGTACTCTGGGAGAGAATTTTGAGCCAGTTTCTATCGGAAGACTGGAAAGATTCGCGGCCGAATGGCAGCGTGAACATGGCTCGATCGATAACACGGTTGAGGGCTATCGAGATGGTAAAGTAGCAATTGTCGGTTCGGGGCCCGCAGGACTCACCGCCGCCTCGGATTTGCGGAAATTGAGTTACGAAGTCACTGTATTTGAACAGTTTCACCAGCCCGGCGGGGTTCTGGCCTATGGCATACCCGAGTTCCGCTTACCCAACGAGGTGGTCGAGAGCGAAGTTAATAATTTAAAAGAAATGGGTGTCGAGATTGAAACAAATACCGTAGTTGGCCGTCTTTTTACCGTCGATGATTTGCTGGAAGGGAACAGGGTAGATGAGTACGATGCGGTATTTCTGGGAACCGGTGCTGGATTACCTTACTTTCTGGACTTGCCCGGAGAAAATCTCAACGGTATATATTCCGCCAATGAATTTTTAACGCGTGTCAACCTGATGAGGGCGTTTAAATTCCCCGAATACGACACGCCGGTGAAAATAGGAAGCAGGGTTGCCACTATAGGTGGAGGTAACGTGGCCATGGATTCGGCCAGAACTGCTTTGAGGCTGGGGGCGGAGTCCTCGATGGGTATTTACCGGAGATCCGAGGCCGAGATGCCCGCCAGGGACGAGGAAATAGAGCATGCGAAGGAGGAAGGGATAGATTTTCGAGTTCTCCGAAATCCGACCAGGTTTAAGGGGAATGATGCCAGGGTGGAAAAGGTAGAATGTGTTGAAATGGAGCTCGGTGCACCGGACGATTCAGGTCGTCCCAGGCCCATACCGATAGAAGGGTCGGAATTTGATATCCCTGTGGACAATGTGATTATAGCAATAGGAAATTCTCCTCACCCCTTAATCACGAGAACAACTGATGGGTTGGAAACGGATGATCGGGGGACGATAGAGACGGGCTCCAGTGGACGGACCACGAGAAAAGGAGTCTGGGCAGGGGGAGATATCGTCACAGGGGCGGCCACGGTAATAAGGGCCATGGGAGCGGGAAAAACCGCCGCTTCGGATATCCACAGGTGGTTATCGAGCCAAGATGGTTGGAAATAAATACCCACACTCCGCAGGCCCGAAAGTGTAAAGTTTTATGAAGAGCTCGCTTTGGAAACCGTTCGACAAAACCAGGGATCAATTTCCCCAGCGGGGAAATT
>CAZYPS010000021.1:0-6974 GCA_964649445.1 uncultured Thermotogae bacterium
CGAGGCTGGAATTACCTGGAGCTTGCTTCAGGTAATTCCAGGTGAGGGATATGTCCATAACCAAGTAAGTCTAACTGTTTATGAGTGATACTTCCCACAAAAGAGACCCACTACCATGAAGGCACCAGTTTGAGCACGCGAGTCGGAAATTTCTCGGTCCGGAGCCCTCGACAACAAAAGGCCGATGTATTGAATGCACGTCTTTAGGTTCTCTGGTAATTATTCAGGAAAATCCTATCGGAGGCCGAGCGGGCATGGGAAGCGATACCGAGACCGGAAAGGGCAATTTCCCGGCTGGAGAAATTGGTCCCTGGTTTTATCGAACGGTTTCCAAAGTGAAGAACTTACACGTAAAATGTGAAGTTATACCCTGGGGCGGGGTTATCGACTTGTGCTGACCAATCTATTTGACTAAAATTTTTAACCATGTCAATAAATTTCGACGAGATAGAAGCTATTATAGAAGAAGAAGGTAACCTCGTTAGTCCGAAGAATCCCGGTAGATTGGTTTTCGTCGGGGATACCCACGGCGATCTCGAGGCTTCCCGGACGGTATTCGAAAGGTATTTTAACGACAAATCGATTCTGGTTTTTCTCGGGGATTACGTCGATAGAGGGGAAAAATCGAAAGAAAACGTAAACTACCTGCTTGAGAAGAAAATTAGTCATCCGAACCGGGTTTTTCTACTTCAGGGGAACCACGAAGGACTCAAGTACCGAAAGTTTGGACCAGTAAACTTCTGGAACTCCCTGTCCCCAGGAGACCGAGAAAAATATCAAAACCTTCTTTCCGAGCTACCATTAGCTTTTTCCTGGAACGGACTCATCGCTACCCATGGTAGCCTTCCCGACGTCTCCAGTCTCGAAGAAATTGAGAGAATTAAAGGCGGAGAAGCCAACTGGGAAAAAATTACCTGGGGGGACTTTAACGAAGTAGATGGATACGTACTCGGAGGGGGATTTGGTCGTCCCCAGCTCGGAAAGGATTATTTCAACCAGGCTATGAAAAACCTCGGCAAAGAAGTCCTGGTTAGATCACACCAGCCAAACGTACCAACTTATCTTTTCGAAAAACGCTGTATCACGATATTCACTTCCGCCGCCTACGGGACAAGTAGAAAAGTTGCAGTGGCTGAAGGTCCGGTTACATCCGGGCAAGACTTAACCATTGAAGAAATCTAATTTTTCAGACCGGCAATCCCACTAAATTGACAATTCGACTCTATCAAGGTTAAACTTATTAAAAACTTCACGAGGAGCGAAAAAAATGGAAGACGAGGTTCGTGACCCGTACGAGTACGAGGTGGATTTACGAGACTATATAAAGGTAATCTGGGAGAAAAAATGGTTGATAACATTGGTATTTGTTATAGCAGTAGGAGCTGCGCTGGGTTTCTCTTTAACCACTACCCCGAAGTACAGAACTCAGGCTTCCTTAATAATTACATCTTCCATTGCCGATCAGCTTGTATCCCAACCAGTGGGAACTCAGAATCAAGTTGATTTCGTCTCGGAGTTCGATTACGAGGAAGTCGCGTTTTCGGACGATGTGCTTAAATCAATTATAACTGATCTCGATCTAACCACTAGCTCGGGTGAGAGCAAATCTCTGGATTCGTTAAAGAACCAGTTGGCGATAGATCTCGCCTCCCCTGGCAATTCAGACGACAACATCGAAAAACCCCTTTTGACACTTACTGTCACCGGCAGTAAGCGCGCCAGAATAAAAGAAATCGCGAACACATGGGCGGAATTATATTTTGAGAGGGCCTCTGAGATTCTTACCAGTGAAATTGACCGTTATAACAAGTTGGCCTCGGATGAATATTCCAGCATTAAGAAAGAATTAGACGAAAAAATAGAAGAAAGGATCGAGGCAAGAGCAGAACACAACCCCGAACTTTTGAAGATCGAGGCAGATATTCTAAAAAACAGATACAGGGACTATCTTTCGTCTCTTGAATCCAAGAAACTTTCTCTGGAAAAGAAACGAACTCAACTTCAAAAGTTAAATTCTATTCTGGAAAGCGAACCCAGATACCTAGAGCTCGAACGGTCAATCCCGGCTGAAAGACTCTTAGGCGAGAACCAGTCCCCGGACGAAGTACCCGAAGGAGAAAGAAGTGATGGGAACGATAACACAGGTAAGCTAGAAGAAAAGACCCTTAAACTCACGGATCAGAAGGTAAACGAACTGTTCCTGACTTTCAGAAGAAAAGAGATAGACGCAGACGTAGAAGCCTCTTCTCTGGAAAAAGAGGTAAATTATCTAACTTCAAAACTTGTGGAATTTAGGAGTAAAATTAATGAAAAACAGGCTACCATCGACAGAGTGCAGGCGAACCTGGAAGAACTAAACAAGGAAATAAACCAGCTCGAGAAAACCTCTGACTCCCTGTTCTCTGCTTTAGAGGAGGCTCGGACAGCAAGCAATGAAGCGAGCGCGATCCGAACCCTAAACAGCGCCAGTTCTGTGAATACTGTGGAGAGCGTAAATACCAAACAAAACGTTGCAGTGGCGGGAGTACTTGGTCTCTTTATCGGAGTTCTCGTCGCCTTCCTCAAAAATTACATGGAAGACTACGAAGGCGAAGCCAGTGAAGAAGAAACCGGAGAGTCGGAGAACCAGGAATAAGGCTGGAGGATATTATGGGATTCAGTTGTGGCTTTCTCGGTTTACCGAACGTCGGGAAATCTACCCTGTTCAACGCGCTTTCCGCCGCCGGAGCTAAGGTTGAAGGATATCCATTCTGTACCACAGAAGCTCAGGTGGGCACAGTAAAGGTGCCCGACGAAAAACTAGACCAATTAGCCGAATTGCTCCCGGAAAAGGAAAAGGTCTACACGAAAATAGAATTCTACGACCTGGCCGGACTCGTCGAAGGTGCCCATCAGGGAGAAGGGCTCGGTAATCAATTTCTATCGGAAATTAGAGGGGTCGACGCTCTAATCCATGTGGCAAGGTGTTTCGAAAACTCCGATGTCCCGCTCGAGGAAGGTGCTTCCAGTCCAAGAAAAAACATAGAAACGATCAAGTCGGAATTGTTATTAAAAGACCTGGAAACGGTAGAGAACCGCTTAAGCAGCCTGGACCGGGAAGAGGACCAGCTCAAAGAATTGTACGAAAAACTGAAAGATGACCTCGAGGAAGGTATACCAATTCGGGATCACGAATTCACCCCTTACGAACGCGAAGATTTAAAAAGTATTTCCCCGCTGACGGGCAAACCCGTTTTATACGTGGCTAACGTCAGTGAAGACGCTCCGGAAGAATGTGTAAAAGAGGTCGAGACTTACGCCGAGGAAGATGATACCGAGGCCCTCGCAATCAACGGTGAAATCGAATCAGAGGTTCAGGAATTGGATCTATCAAAAGATGAACGGGATGAATACCTCCAGGAATGGGGCCTGGAGGAATCCGCGCTTGACAGGCTCGTGAAAACCGGTTACGACCTGCTTAACCTTGTAACATTTTACACAACTGACGGTCCGGAGGTCAGAGCCTGGACCATACCGGAAGGCTCCACGGCCCTCGACGCAGCTGGAAAGATTCATTCGGACTTCGCGAATAATTTTATCTACGCCGAAGTAGTTTCTATTGACGAGTTACTTAGCCACGGCGATATGAAGGGAGCAAGGGAAGACGGACTATTGAACCGCAGAGGTGAGGATTACGAGATCGAAGACGGAGACGTGGTCCACTTCGTTAGCTCTAAATAGCGTTGCTAGATCTCAGCTCTTTTACCTTTGCAGTATTTGAATATCTACCCGTGGTAAAATGCCCTCTCCAGCTTACCTGGCAACTGATTTAACCTTATAAGTTTAGACATAGACTAAATCCCGGCAGCCAGGTAAGCTGGAGAGGACTAAAGATAAAAAATCAAATCAAAAGGTGATTAATTTGAAAAAAAATGACGGAAACCCGGACATCGGTGAAGCTTTCCAGGAAGACACTTTAATGGTCTTTCCCACTGATACAGTATACGGTTTAGGCGGGAACGCCCGTGACGAATCCGTAGTTTCTCGTATTTATCGGGTAAAACAGCGCAGCGAAGATAAGCCGCTTACGCTTCACCTGTTTTCTCGGGCAGAGATATCAAAGTACGTTCCGGATATTTCGGAAAGACAGCAGAACCTAATTGAAGGCTTCTTCCCGGGCCCTTATACGGTAATCCTACCGGCAAATTCGAACGCTCCCGAAGTTTCGGTAAGCAGGGAGAAAAAGGTCGGTATCCGTGTTCCGGATAGCGATTCCTTCCGGGATCTAAAGAAAAACATCGACTTCCCACTGGTCGGAACCAGCGTGAATAAATCGGGCGAACCTCCAATGACTGATTTTGATAGGATAGTCGACGAGTTCGGGGGTCTGGTCGACCTGTTTATAGAGGCGGAAGAAGAAATGAGCGGGGAATCTTCCACCGTACTGGACCTAACCTTCGAGCCCCCAAAAGTTCTCCGGGGTGACTTTTCCCTCGAAGAAATAGAAAACTAAACTATCAGTCGAACTTCACCTAACGCTTTTGCAATCAAGAGGAGAAGTGAAGTCAATTTCCCGCCCTTCCTGGCGGGGCTTGAACAAAACTATTTCAAACAAAAAGCTACCTTCTTCGAAAACTCGAGACCCAGCACCCAGGAGATCTTCTCCAGTTTTCATCCACCGTAAAAAGAACTGAATAGCCTAAACTAAAGAGGAAAGTAACTAATTGTCACCTGGCCCGGGAGGTCGAATACCAGCTATATCGGAGCCTGCTAAAAATCTAGCCTTTAAAAACGACCAATTCCCGGGCAGGCCCTGCTTTCATAAATGAACAGTCAATACGGATACTTCTTATTAGCTCAATTGTTGCCTAACTTAATCAAGCTCTTCCGTAATTGAGATAATTTCGGCAAACGACTCTGGATCCAGGGAAGCACTTCCAATCAATCCACCGTCTATATCAGGCTGACTCATTAATTCCTCAGCATTGTGAGGCTTGATGCTTCCCCCGTACTGTAGCCTTACCTGTTCACCTGCCTTTTCACCGACGATCTCACTAACTTGATCTCGCGAGAACTTGCAACCCCCCTGAGCATCTTCCGGAGAGGCAGATTCTCCGGTACCGATAGCCCAGATAGGTTCATAAGCAACGATCATTTCACTGGCTTGTTCTTCTGTAACCCCGCTCAGGTTACTCCTTAACTGATCCCGCAACACGGACTCAGTTTTTCCGTTAGCTCTTTGTTCTTCGGTTTCGCCAATACATAAAATAGGTTTCATTCCGTGGTCAAAGACAGCATGTACCTTTTTATTGATCTCTCTATCAGTTTCACCAAATATTTGTCTTCTTTCCGAGTGTCCTACAATAACGTAGTCCACCCCTGCCTCTTTCAGCATCTCCGGCGAAACCTCGCCCGTAAAGGCTCCTTCGTCTTCAAAGTATACATTTTGGGCGCAGACCTTAATCCCGGTTCCCTGAATTCCTTCAGACACGGCGTTCAGAGAAGTAAAAGTCGGGCCCAGACCAATCTCTACGTCTGAAATATATTTAATCTTCTCCCTGAAATCGTTCAAAAATTCAGTGGCTTCTTTCTGTGTCTTATGCAACTTCCAATTGGCTGCTATGATAGGTTTACGCAAATTATTTACCTCCTAATTTTACGATGGGGAGTCAAATAGCGCTTAAACTCCAACTTTTATAAAGAGATCCCTGTACAGAAGTACAGGGCCCGGAACGTCAAAATCGTAAGAGTAATTACTCAAAACGACCAAGCACCCTATTAAATCTGAAAGCGGATTAATTCTAAGATTTTTATTAGGCCAGGACAACGCCAGATAGTTGCGTGGTGGCCTGAAATGTGATGGTAGTTTTAGTCCAAACTATTGAGAAGGCAGTTGAACCTTTCTAAAAAAGCGTGACGCGGCTGAAACCCCCTTTTTTTGAACTTTCCAGCCGCGTCACGCTAGTTATTTTATCCGGTTGAACCTCAGGCAAACTAAATTAACCCATTTCAGCGTAGATGTAACCCATAACCATCAACACAACGCCTACTCCTGCGAGCAGTTGCTGCTGACTTATGGGTGGCTCAGGCTCTGGTTCAGGTTGGGGCTCGGGTTCAGGCTCAGGCTCGGGTTCCTGGGTCATAACTGTACCGGAACCGGACAAGCCCGATTCTCCTGATCTATTGTAAGCCGAAACCTCATAAGAGTATGCAATACCTGGATCCAGATCCCTATCAATGTAGCTAGTAGTATTCGGTCCCAGCGTTGCTATTTCTTCTCCATTACGATATACGTTGAAACCATCTTCATTGTCCGAGTTGTCTCTCCAGGTCAGTCTTATCCTTGTTGAAGAAATTGCCGTAGCACTTACATTACCCGGACTATCCGGCAACGACTCGAGTGTCATCGAACAATTCCTATTTGTGGGTTCCGACTCCCCGCTATCATTATAAGAAACTACCTCATAACAGTAACGCGACTCTCCGCTTAAGTCTTCATGACGATAGCTAGTGGTGTTTGGCGGTACAGTAGCGACCATACCTCCATTTCTATAAATCCTGAATCCGTCTTCGTTGTCCGAGTTGTCTCTCCAGGTTAGCTCTATCTCGGAAGGTGAAATGGTTTCCGTCCGTAATTGACCAGGAGAGCTGGGTATCTTAACCGGTGTCGTAACATTCATTCGAGAAGACCGGGAAGATTCTCCGGATTCGTTATAAGAAGAAACTCTATAGGTATAGCTCGTATTCTCGCTAAGCCCGGTATCAACGTAACTTGTTGTATTAGAACCTACTTCTGCAACTCTATCACCGTTTCGATAGATTCTGAACCCGTCTTCGTTGTCCGAATTATCTCTCCAGGTAAGTCTGACCTCTGTCGGTGACAGAATATCGGAAGACATACCTCCCGGAGTGGTCGGGACCTGATGTGGAGTAGTAACCTGAAGACCACCTGTCAAAGGTGTCTCCCCTCCGTCATTGAAGGAAGAAACTCGATA